>CAXBDO010000007.1:0-19118 GCA_963974165.1 uncultured Aequorivita sp. | reverse complement strand
CGTCGCGGAACTACAAAAGCAAAGACCACAAAATTATTGGAAGATTTTAGGGCTGCCGTACCGGAAATGACCATTAGAACAACTTTAATTGTTGGTTATCCTGGTGAAACTGAAGAAGATTTCCAAACCCTAAAACAATGGGTAAAAGATATGCGGTTCGAGCGTTTGGGTTGTTTTACTTATAGTCATGAAGAAAATACCCACGCCTATAATCTTGAAGATGATGTGCCGGAAGATGTGAAAATGGACCGAGCTAACCAGATTATGGAGATACAATCGCAAATTTCCTGGGAATTGAACCAACTTAAAATAGGGAAGGAATTTCGTGTGGTTATCGATAGAAAAGAAGGTGGTTATTTTGTTGGAAGAACTGAATTTGACAGCCCCGATGTAGACAACGAAGTGTTGATTAATGCCGAAGACGATTATTTGCGCACGGGTGAATTCTTCAATGTAAAAATTACAGCTGCTGAAGATTTTGATCTTTATGCAGTAGTGGTTTAATTATCACATATCGTTACCAATTTTTTTCAGTGTACGATGTCGGACTAAGAATGTAATATTGTTTGCCTGAGTAAATAATTTATTATCTTAGTTCAATAACTATTGCATATGAATCTTGAAGCTGAAAAAATAGAATTAATACAGTTGTTGTTAGATTCTGAAAACAAAGAAGTTTTAAAGGAGATTAAACAACTACTTATTGAGGAACAGGAACGTGAATTTACTGAAGCTCAAAAAGCCGAACTTAACTGTCGTTTAAAAAAGAATTCTGAAGGGAAAATGAAATTTTATTCTTTAAACGAATTTGAAAATCACTTAAATGAGGCTGACTAGTGTACTCATTCGTAATATCTGAAGAAGCGACTTTAGACGTTTTGGAAGCTTTAGCTTGGTATAAAAAACGAAACGATAAACTTTCAAATAAATTAAAAGCTGAAATTTATCAAGGCTTCGAATATATCAGAAAATCGCCCTTTTCACTTCAGTCTAAATATAGAAATGTTCGCGTTTATTATTGCAAAACTTTTCCATACGGAATTCATTTTATCGTAGAAGAAGAAATTATAAAAATCATTGCAGTGTTCCATACAAGCCGAGATCCTCAGAATTGGCAAAACCGAAATCTATAGTTAATGAACTTCTTAAAAACTTGCATCTCTCTTATTTTTTTCGCTTCCCTTTTAGGTTCCTGCAAATCGGAGTCTGACAAGAAAATTGCAACTTCCTTAGAAATTGGAAAAACCGCTCAGACCGTTATTCCTATTAAAAACCCGGCCCAGGGCAATAGTGCCTTGCCAAGACTTTTTGGAAACGAAAAACAGCTTTTTATGTCGTGGATTGAAAAGCGGGATACAATCTCAATTTTATATTTTGCTTCCTTAAAGGATGGAAAATGGACTAAACCTGTCGAGGTTAATTCAGGGTCAGACTGGTTTATAAATTGGGCAGATTTCCCCGCCATTGCAGAGAATAATGGCAATATTTTAATTAGCTATCTTCAAAAATCGGCTAATGGCAAATATACTTACGATGCCAAACTCAATCTTTATTCTGCTGAGACCAAAACTTGGGAAAAGGATATTCTTCTTCATAATGATGGCACAGAAAGTGAACACGGCTTTGTTTCCGTAGTGCCAAAAGGAAAATCCTCTTTTTATGCCATTTGGTTAGATGGCAGAAACACAATTGCAAATTCCGAAGGCCACGACCATCACGGTTCCGGCGCTATGTCGTTACGTGGGCGACTCATTCACCCCGATGGAAGTATGCAGCCCAGCGTGGAATTGGATAATAGTGTGTGCGATTGTTGCCAGACGGCCATTACTGCCGTTAATGGTGATCCGTTAATGGTGTACAGGGACCGTTCAGGCGATGAAATGCGCGACATTGCACGCATCGGACTTTTTGAGGATTCATTTTCAAAATCGGAATTAATTTTTCCAGATAAATGGAAGATTCCGGGCTGCCCTGTAAATGGACCAGCAATAGCTTCGTTTAAAAATAATGCAGTAGTTGCATGGTTTACGGGCGTAAATGACAATCCTAAAGTGCAAATTTCATTTTCTAAAGACAGTGGCAAAACCTTTGCAGCTCCCATAAGAATAAACAAAAATGCTACCCTTGGAAGGGTTGATGTGGTAATGCCTTCTGAGAATACGGCAATTGTAAGCTGGATGGAAAATTTGGGAGAAGAAACTTATATTCAAGCCATGCGTGTTTCCGCGAATGGTACTAAAGGATTTCCTGTAACAATATCAAAAACCAGTTTTGAGCGTAGCAGCGGATTTCCGCAATTGGAAATTTCAGGAAACAGACTATATGCCGCGTGGACTATGGTTGAAGGGAAACAAAGTACCATCAAAACTGCCTCTATCGCTATGGCAGATTTATAATTAGCTTCATTTTTCAAAAATGTATCTTTGAAAAAAAATATCCTTGAATAAGCTTCTCGTTATCGGCCATACTTTTCCTGAACCCAGTACTACTGCTGCGGGCAGAAGGATGATGCAATTGTTGGAATTGTTTCAGGAAGAAGAATTCCAAATTACTTTTGCCAGTACGGCAGCCATTTCTGAAAGAACCGTTAATTTGAAGAAGCAACAAATTTCTGTAAAACAGATATTGCTGAATGACGCTTCTTTTGATAGTTTTTTGAAAGAGTTGGACCCAAAAATTGTAATCTTCGATCGTTTTATTACTGAAGAACAATTCGGGTGGCGGGTTGCTGAAAACACTCCGAATGCCCTAAAAATTCTCGATACTGAAGATTTGCATTTTTTGCGAAAGGCTAGGGAAGAAGCAGTTAAAAAAAATATTCCAGTTTCGAAAGCAAACCTATTTTCTGAAACTGCAAAACGTGAGCTTGCCAGCATTCTACGCTGCGACCTATCGCTTATCATTTCAGAATATGAAATGGCATTGCTTCAAAATACATTTAAGATTGCTTCAGAAATTCTATATTATTTGCCCTTTATGGTTGATAGGATTTCTGAAAATATATCGCTGCCTTCATTTGCAACGCGGCAAAATTTCGTTGCAATCGGGAATTTATTGCACGCGCCCAATGTAGATTCGGTACTTCAATTGAAGCAAATTTGGCCAGAAGTTAAAAGTGAATTCCCTGAAGCCGAACTCCACATTTATGGTGCGTATGCGCCCCAACAAATTCTTCAGTTAAACAATAAAAAGGAAGGATTTATGATTAAAGGTTGGGCTGAAGATGTAGGTAAAATTATGACAAATTACCGACTTCAATTGGCGCCAATCCGTTTTGGGGCGGGCCTGAAAGGAAAATTACTGGACGCCATGCGTTTTGGTTTGCCTACGGTTACCACAGAAATTGGCGCAGAAGGAATGTGCGGTCAACAATCCTTTGGAGGAGCAATTACCACTTCGAGAGAGGATTTTATTAAGAATGCGATTCAATTATATTCAAATGAAAATATTTGGAAGGAGGGGCAGAATAATGGTTTTAAGGTTATAAATAGTCGTTTTCAAAAAGAAATTTTTTCACAGGACATTAAAAACCGCCTTCAAGAAATTCTGGCGAATCTGCATAGCCACCGTAATCACAATTTTATGGGGCAAATACTACAACTTCAATCCCTTCAAAGCACTAAATATATGAGTAAATGGATTGAGCTAAAGAATCTTCCGAAGTAACTATTGGCTAATATTCAATTTCAAGTAAAGGCGTTTTGCTATATTTGGGTAACCCTTTAAAACTGAGCCTTATGAAAAGCAAGAATCCCGTAGTATGGTTTGAGATTTATGTGAACGATCTAAAACGAGCCAAAAAATTTTATGAAACAGTGCTTAAAGTAGAATTATCTGAAATGCCAATACCCGATTCGGAAGGCGAATTGCAGATGTTATTTTTTCCGATGGAAATGAATGGCGATGGTGCTGCAGGTGCTTTAGTGAAAATGGAGGGCGTGCAGGCCGGAGGTAATTCAACCTTGATTTATTTTGGAAGCGAAGACTGTAGCATTGAGGAAAAACGCATTGAAGCAGCTGGCGGAAAAATATTTAAGGCTAAGCAATCTATCGGCGAGTATGGATTTATTGTTCTGGCATTTGATACTGAAGGAAATATGTTCGGTGTACATTCCCCATCTTAAATTTAACATTCAAAAATTAAGGCTAAATGCCGAAATGCTCTTATCTTTAAAATTTTCGTTTTAAAATGAGGCAAAAACTATACGAATTTATAAAGCAGTTGGCATCTTTCCTAAGACACACGTTTAGGAAAGACAATCCGCAACTTCCCTATATAATTACTGTTCTTGTAGCGCTTACAGTAGTGGTTGTTGGCATCAATATGTTTATTGAACTTACCGATACCCTGCAGGAAGAGGTGTTGGCACAGTACGACCAACAGGTTTCTGATTATGTTACTTCTTTCCGATCGCCCGTCCTTACCGAATATTTTATATTCATGACAAATGTTGGCGATGTATATGGCTATGCTATCATGTTTGGGATCGCAATTTTGGCCGCAATCCTCTATTTTAAAAGATGGAAATATATACTACAGACCGTATTTGTGTTGTTGTTGGCATCCCTCTCCAATTTGATGCTAAAGCGTTTTTTTGACCGTGCAAGGCCCGGCGTAGAACATATGGTAGTAGTTGAAACTCTAAGTTATCCCAGCGGCCATGCTATGAGCGCTATGGCTTTCTATGGATTTATAATCTATTTGTTTTATCGGTTTCAAAAACGGGGTTTTTTAAAATATCTAATTATAGCCCTGCTCGCTATTATAATTTTGAGCATTGGAATTAGCCGGATTTATCTTGGCGTCCATTTTCCATCTGATATTGCTGGGGGATATATTGCCGGATTAATCTGGGTGTTTTTCTGTATTCTTTTGTTTAATCTGGTAGAAGTATTTAGAAGAGATCCGAAAGTTGGATCATAATTTCGAACTGTTTTAAAGGTATTTTATGCGCCCACTAGAAGGAATTAAATAAAATTGATATTAAAAGTGAAACATATCATTTAATATTAAACTCGTTTGGCTATATTAATAGGCGATTTATCCTAGTATTTACTCTTATTACAAGTGCCTATGACTATTTCATTACATACTCCAAAAGCGGGTGGGTCCAGCTTTAAGGAGGTATTGCAAAAACATTATGGAAAATCTTTTAAAGCAGATTATGCTGACATTCCAATCAACAAATCTTTCAATGAAAGGACATTGGATGCCATTCTTTTTGATGAGAATTTTAGTTTAATAAAAAGGAACTACTATAAACTAATAGGGGTTAAATGTATACATGGCCACTTTTTACCCTATAAATATAAAAAACTTTTAACCGACCAGAATTCTAAGTTTATAACATGGTTAAGAGATCCTACCGAAAGGTTAATTTCCCATTATTATTGGCAAAGAGCATATAATACAAATTCAGCACCACTGCATAAGAAAGTTATAGAAGATGCTTGGAGCTTAGAAAAATTTTGTTTGTCTGAAGAAATGGAAAATTTTTATGGAAAGTTTCTATGGAATTTTTCAATTGATAAATTTGATTTTATAGGAATAACCGAGCATTTCGATGAAGATGTCAGTTTTTTTCTCAAAAATTACATACACGGCTACGATGGGGATATAATTCCCAAAACCAATACCAACCCTGATAAAATCGGACACTATTCAGAAAAAATTTCAGAAGGACTCTTGTCAGATATAAAATCATTTCACTCTAAAGATTATGAATTATATAATTACGCTATGGAGAAAAGAATGGAACGAATAACAAACACTCAAGAATGGATGTAAAAGTGACGGTGTGAATTTACTATTTTAGTATCCTATTTTTTAGGGTTTTACTGTAAAGACTTATCTCAATAAATTTTGATTATTCCCTACAAAAATTTGTCTCAGACAATAGCTTTAATTAAAAATTACATGCCCTAAAAATTTTAGTCAAGAATTTTCATTTTATTGATTCTACTTCTTAATAAACCGCTGAGTCTTTATACTTTTGTTATCGTGAATTTTCAATATGTAATTTCCAATGGCCAATTTTGATACATCGATTGTGTTTTCTGATAATTTTCCATCCATCACTTTTTTGCCTTGAACATCAAAAATTGAAAATGCAGGGTTTTTGAAATCGGTTAAATTGCCAAGATTTAATATGTTTTGAGTTGGATTGGGATAAAGAATTAGATTGCTTACCAAATTGTCATTTAAGCCCAAGATTGTGGAGCCTTCAACAACAGTTAGTACTTGGTCTACGGCTACATTCTCTAAAGTATCTACAATACCTGAGGGCCAAGATATTGTTAGGGTAATAATCTCGGTATCCTGCCCCAGCCCGAAATGGGTGTTAAGCGTACTCATATATTTAAAACCTTCCCCGCTACGCACTTCCCGAATTTGTGAACCCAAATTTGAAGTAATTGTAACCCTAGCGCCAATACCATTAATATTGCTTTCCACACCGATAGTATTAATTGTGATCCAGTGGTTAGTGTTGGCATCGTTATAATAAATTCTTCCTTCCGCAAAGGAATCGATAAAGCCGTCATTATTTAGGTCGCCCAATGAACCATTGTTATTTGGTAATGCCAATGGAATTAAGGTGAAAGTTAAATCGCCATTATTTAGTAGAATATTGCCATTAGAGGCAATGTCTACAAAACCGTCATTATTAAAATCGTAACTGCAATTTTCGATACCAGTAGTATTTAAGGCATGAATACCGGTAGTATCTGAAATATCGGTAAAAGTTTTGTCGCCATTGTTCCTGTTTAATTTGTGGGTAAAACTACTGTCGCTGCTTCCCACAAAAACATCCAAAAACCCATCATTATCAAAATCTGCCCAAGTAGAGGACCAAGTTTGCATTTTATCTCTTAGCCCAGTTACTTCACCTACTTCAATAAAATTTCCTGCCCCATCATTTTCATATAATTGGTTTTCACTTCTGGCATTTACATCTCCATTAACGTTGCACTTCGCAATAAAGACATCCATATCGCCATCATTGTCATAATCTATCCAAACCGAACCATAATTTCCGCCCGTGGGATAGTCGCCAATATTTCCTTGGTGAAAGGTAAAAGTCCCGTCTCCGTTATTGATATAATACACGCTAGGCGCCACGTCATGGCACACAAAAGCGTCTAGGTGCCCATCGTTATTGATATCTACAAAGTTGGAACGCTGTGAGAACACATATTCGGGAAAGGAAACTTCGTTAAACCCGTTGCCCCCATTGTGGGCTTTCATAAAGGTAACCCCGTTGTTGCCTCCGTAAAGCAAATCTGTAAAACCATTTTTGTCGAAATCGGCAGCGGCAAGACTCCAGGAGGGAGTATGGTTTGCAGGAGTAGTAGTAATATTGGATTCAATAAAACTTCCGTCCGGCTGCTGATAATATATTTGGACATTGGTAGCTGTAACGGAAACCAAATCGTCTAAAAAATCGCCATTCATATCTACCACGGCACGCTCAGAGCCAGTTGTTGACACAGGGGTGGAGGTGAAGGATACTTGGGCATTTCCAATTCCTATCATCGAAATGGTAAGAAATAGCGTACATAATTTTTTCATAATATCGGTTTAATTGGTTAATTGCAAGGTGTTGTAAGGGAATTGATCCATTCTTCCAAAACGGGAAGAAACTCTTCATCTGCCAAGGAACGGCCAATCATTGGCATTGCATATTCTTCTAAGGTGGTTGAAACCCTAAAATATAATATAGAGCTGCCGGCATCTCCCGGAGTTATAAGTTTTGCACCATCATATCCGGGAATTTGTAGGTCTGGGTCTGTACATATTCCCAAATTGTCTTGGTCATGGCTTTCCCTAAACGCTAATCTTAGCGATCGGGCCCCACAGTGACCGCCAACTATATGGCAATGCGCGCAATTCATATCGAAATAGGAACGTACCCGTGTTTCCAAACTTTGTGAAATGTCTTTCCAATCTGGAACAGTTTCAATTGTTGTGGGCAAATTATTGTTTGAAAGGTAGCCCATTTCCTCCCATTTTTGAAGTTGGTTCTTCACCCCATCGGCATATTCATAAATAGCATTTAGGTTTTGGGGCTTAGGACCTATGGGAAAAATAACGTCGTTGGATTTATGGCAGATAAAGCATTCCAAATCTGAGGGAATTCTATAGTTAACAGATTTTCTTTGGCCGTTTTCCATCCATTCCACCGGCACGTTAAAACCGTATCCGGATGTATTTAGAAATGCCTCTTGCTGGTTTTCATCCCAAATATAATTTGCAAAAATCCAGCCTTCATCTTTTTTGATCAACAAGCGGGTCTCAAGGTTTTGTTTGGTATTATTTGGCAGAACATTTTCGTAATAAAAGGTTTTGATCAAAACACTTCCCGTTGGAAAATTTAAAACATCGCCATCTGCTACATAAGTTGCTTTCACCGTATAGGGCATCCAAATAAAACGCTTTTTATGGGCATAATCTGAAAACAGCGCGTTTATTGGCGCATAAGGCAACACCCCATATACGTGAGATAATTCAGCTAAATTGCCTTCAAAAAAATTATAATCAGATAACTTTTCAAAGGGTACCGTGGTAATATCAAAATTTACTGGCGAAAATGGCAAAACCTTGATGGTTACAGTTGCCGTTGCACAACTTTGTTCCGTTGGGTCGCAGATAGTATATTCAAAAGTAACTTCCCCAGAGAATGTTGCATTGGGGGTATACTTAATTGTATCGTCTAAAATAGTTGCAGGCGTGCCGTTATTATTTATTGTGGCCGTACCGCTTTGTGGCGCGGTAATTGAAATTACGCCGTCTGCGGGAATGTTTGAGTCATTGCTAAAAATTGGAATTTCCAAAGATGAATTTTGAAAAACTTCCCCATTATCTGGATTGGCAACAATATTTAATGGAATATATCCTGTGCCCTCGTCGTCTTTACAAGAAATGAGCAGAAGGAGTGAACAAAGCAGTATGCTTATTCGTAGAAAAAAGGATTTCATATTGAGTTGGGGTAATTTTTATAAATAGGTTTTCATTTTATTTTTAAGGACACTAAACTTAAGAAAAACTTATTGTTTTAAAGCAATAATTGTTAAGGTTTTAAAAAATAAATAGATAAACTGTGCTAATGCAATATTTTTGGGAATTACTGAAAGTATTGCTGTTTTTAATATCGAGAAGTATACTTCGTTTTCGGATAGCATAAAATTACAAATTTCCAAGAAGTCCGATTCCATTTATAGCAAGGTGAGAAACACTCGTCCCACCGCTATTTTTAGTATTTTTGTAACGCATTGAAAAAGAAAATATGAACTTTAAAATTGCCTCAGAATTTCAACCTACCGGCGACCAGCCCAAGGCTATAAAATCCTTGGTGGAAGGGCTAAATTCCGACGAAAAATATCAAACCCTCTTAGGGGTTACTGGGTCTGGAAAAACCTTTACAGTAGCCAATGTTGTACAGCAGGTACAAAAACCAACTTTAGTGTTGGCGCATAACAAAACCTTGGCCGCCCAGCTTTATACGGAATTTAAAAATCTCTTTCCCGAAAATGCGGTGGAGTATTTCGTTTCCTATTACGATTATTATCAGCCAGAGGCATTTATACCCAGTAGTGGAACGTATATTGAAAAAGATCTTTCCATAAATGAAGAGATTGAAAAAATGCGTCTTAGTACAACTTCTTCCTTGCTTTCGGGCAGGAGGGATGTTATTGTAGTTTCCTCTGTTTCCTGCCTATATGGTATTGGTAACCCTGCGGAATTTCAAAAAAACGTAATAAGTTTAGAAAAGGGACAGATTATTTCCCGTACCAAATTGTTGCATCGATTGGTTCAGAGTCTATATTCGAGAACGGAAGCAGAATTCAATCACGGCCGTTTTCGAATAAAAGGAGATACAGTCGATGTGTATCCGGGTTATGCGGATGATGCTTTTAGAATCCATTTTTTTGGTGATGAAATTGAAGAAATTGAAGTTTTCGACCCATTAAACAATAATATAAAAGCGAAATACGAGCGGTTGAATATTTATCCGGCCAATATGTTCGTAACCTCGCCAGATGTATTACAGGGCGCTATTCGAAATATTCAGGATGATTTGGTTTTACAGATTCAATATTTTCAGGATATAGGAAAACATCTGGAAGCAAAACGCCTTGAAGAACGTACCAATTTTGATCTTGAAATGATCCGCGAATTGGGCTATTGTAGCGGGATAGAAAATTATTCGCGCTATTTGGATCGCCGCCTTCCCGGCACCAGACCGTTCTGTTTGTTGGATTATTTTCCAAAGGATTATTTAATGATAGTAGATGAAAGCCACGTGTCTATTCCGCAAGTTGGCGCTATGTATGGCGGCGACCGATCGCGAAAGGAAAATTTGGTTGAATACGGTTTCCGTTTGCCCGCCGCAATGGATAACCGCCCATTGAAATTTGAAGAATTTGAAGCCTTGCAGAATCAAGTAATCTATGTTAGCGCCACTCCGGCAGATTACGAATTGGAAAAAAGTGGTGGGGTGTATGTGGAGCAGATTATTCGCCCAACTGGCTTGCTTGATCCACCAATAGAAGTGCGCCCAAGTCTAAACCAGATAGACGATTTGCTTGAGGAAATCCATCTTCGTATAGAAAAAGACGAACGTATATTGGTAACAACCTTAACCAAAAGAATGGCGGAGGAATTGACCAAATATCTGGAAAGAGTGCAAGTTAGAACGCGTTACATTCACAGCGATGTGGATACTTTGGAGCGTGTAGAAATTATGCAGGATTTGCGCTTGGGGCTTTTTGATGTTTTAGTTGGCGTAAACTTATTACGGGAAGGACTGGATTTACCTGAAGTTTCCTTAGTAGCCATTCTGGACGCCGATAAAGAAGGTTTTTTGAGAAGTAATAGATCGCTTACCCAGACAGTGGGTCGTGCGGCAAGAAACCTAAACGGAAAGGCAATTATGTATGCCGATAAAATTACGGCAAGTATGCAGGCTACAATTGATGGCACAGCATACCGTAGGGAAAAGCAGATTGCCTATAATAAAGAACACGGCATAACCCCAACGGCAATTAAAAAATCGTTTGAAAATTCGCTAACCAAATCGAAGCAGGCTGCTTATACATTTGAAACTGCGGAAAGTTTGGCAGCAGAATCTGAGGTAGAATATTTGACAAAGGCTCAAATTGAAAAGAAAATCCGCGACACCCGTAAAGCGATGGAAAAAGCCGCAAAAGACCTCGATTTTATGATGGCTGCAAAATTGCGCGATAAAATTAAGACCTTTCAAAAACAGTTGGAAGAAGTATAATCCATTAATTTAAGTGATATTTATTTTGAAACCAGTAAGCTAAATATTTTTGAAAAACCCCAAATTTTACAATGACCTTAACGTCTTTCATAAAACCTATTTTATATTTTACCTTCTCTATGGTTTCATCACAAAATATTAATTTAGATAATAAAATTATTCCTGAAAGCATTAAAAGCGAAGCAATTGAAGCTTTGGCTTTTTATCCTGAGCTATATGATACGGCCATTGAATTTAAGTTCAAGGATAAGATCAAAAAATCTACCATGCAGGCGCAGCCTAGGTTTACTAGTTTTTTCCGAAAAAAGAATAAGCGGGAATATATTATTCTGATAAGCCGAAGCATTCAAATTGAAGGTGAAATATTTACTATGAAGGATATTCCTTCAGATGTAAAAGTGGGGTGGATTGGCCATGAACTGGGCCATTTGATGGATTATAGCGAACGTTCAAATATGGGGATGCTTATTTTCGGAATTAAATATCTGTTTTCTTCCGCACATATAAAAGAAGTGGAGCGCGCAGCAGATACATACGCGGTTGCACACGGAATGGGCGATTATATTCTAAAAACCAAAAATTTCATTTTAGAAAATGCCAATCTTTCAGAAAAATACAAAGCTCGAATCCGTAGGCTCTATATTTCTCCCGAAGAGGTAATGGAGCTTATCAACAAAAATAAAGTTGAAAAAGATACCGAAATCGTTGAAATGCAAGATTAAAATTTTCTAGGCTTGCATCGATTTTACAAACGCTTCCCATTCAGAAAATTTTTCTTCATCCATCACTTTTTCCATTTTTACCTGGCCGCCTTTTTTCTTGTTTTTGGCATTCCATTCGTGAAAAACTTCGGGTTTAACCGTACTTACCTTTACGCCCTTTAAAGCTTTTGAGCGTGCAACGGCATAGTTTTTATTGGCATCTTTCAAGGCATTATCCAAAGCCGTTGCAATTTCGTTGGAATCAATTTTTGTTTCCGTGCCCAAATACCAATGATGATGGAATTCGTCATCTATTTTAACAGCCGCCAAAGTAAATTCTGGAATTTCAATATCAAATTTCTCTTCCATTTCGCGCAGCGCTACTTCCATCTTATTTACTGAAAGTTGAGAGCCCACAACATTTAAAAAGAATTTTGTGCGCCCAGTAATTTTAATTTCTGCCTTTTCAACATCGGTAAAGGCAATGGTGTCCCCAATTAAATAACGCCACGCACCCGAAACTGTACTAATGATTAAAACATAATCTACATCCGGCTCAACTTCTGCCAAGGTTAGAGCGGGCGCATGTTGTGCCAGCGAGCCATCCTCATTTATATATTCAGGTTTGAAAGGAACAAACTCAAAATAAATTCCATTATCGGTCACTAATTTCATAGACGTAGTTCCCGGTCTATTTTGAAAAGCCAAAAATCCTTCCGAAGCCAGATAAGTGTCGATTACTGTAATGGGTTTAGCTAACAATTGGTTAAAACTCTTTTCATACGGTTGAAAAGCCACACCGCCCGTTGTATAGACTTGCAGATTTGGCCATATTTCGTGTATGTTTTTCGCGTCGTGGTATTCTATTACCTTTTTCATCATTAGTTCCATCCACGAAGGGATGCCGCTAAGCGCGCCAATATCCCAGTTACGGGCATTTTTAGCAATGGTTTCTACCTTTTGGTCCCAGTCGTTCATCTGCGCAATTTCCTCGCCGGGCTTGTAATATCCGCGAAACCAAAATGGGATGTTGCTTGCGCTAATACCGCTAATTTCGCCTTCCAGAAATTGGTCTTGTTGTTCCAAATCTGTACTGCTGCCCAACATCATAATTTCCTTTTCATAAAAATCTGAAGGGATTTCGAAATTAGTAAGCGCGCCCACTTGTTTTATACCCGTTGTGCGTATAGCTTCAATCATATCAGTAGTAACAGGAATTTTCTTGGAAGTCTTTCCCGTAGTACCACTACTTCGTGCGAAATATTTTGGACGGCCGGGCCAAGTAATGTCTTCTAGGCCTTCTTGGGTTTTGCACCACCAGTTGGTTTCCATTTCGTTATAATCAAAATACGGTACTGTTTCGGCAAAGGTTTTTTGAATGTCCTCACTTTCAAGTATTTTCTGGAAACCGTAATATTTTCCGAATGCGGTATCCTTTGCTTTTTCCAAATGGGTTTTTAAAATTTCTTTTTGTGAGGCGACGGGCGATTTTTCCGAAACAATTGCGCCGCGAAGGTCGATAGCCGTTTTAATAATTGAGCCGAGTATAGCCATTTTTTAATTTTTGATGAAACTACGATTTTTCAAAAAGTTTAAAGAAGCAATTAAATCAATTTTAACCTTTTTCCGTTTGCGCTTCAATAATGGTATCTTTGCAAAAAAGAAGCGATGCACCACCCAGATTCCGTACGATTAAACAAAGCAATTAGCGATAGCGGTTATTGTTCGCGCCGCGAGGCCGATACCTTAATTGAAAATGGCCGTGTTACCGTAAATGCAAAAAAAAGTGGATTGGGAGACCGTGTTATGCCTGGCGATGAAGTTCGGGTTGATGGCAAGCTGATTTCAAAAAATGAGACCGAGGTTTTTATAATGTTGAACAAGCCGGTGGGCATTACGTGCACTACAGATACCCGCTTTGACGACAATGTGGTAGATTTCGTGAACCATCCCGAACGTATTTTCCCGGTAGGAAGATTGGACAAACCCAGTGAAGGCCTTTTGTTAATGACCAATGTGGGTGATATTGTAAACAAGATTTTGCGTGCGGGCAATCAGCACGAAAAGGAATATATAGTGAAAGTAGATCGTCCCGTTACAGATGAGTTTATCAAAAGAATGGGCGCCGGCATACCAATTTTAGATACCGTAACAAAACGTTGCAAGGTTGAAAGGGTTAGCCGCTTTGAGTTTAGGATTTTCCTTATTCAGGGTCTGAACAGACAGATTCGCCGAATGTGTGAATACTTAGGGTATGAAGTTGTAGCCTTACAGCGAATTAGAATAATGCATTTGGATTTGGGAGATTTGCCCGTAGGGCAGTGGCGCGATCTTACGGAAGAAGAGGTGGCTACCTTAAAGGATGCAGTAAAGGATAGTGACGACCAGCCAAAAGTATTTCAAAAGGATAAGCGTCAGAAAGTAGAAGAAGTAGTTAAACCGGAAGTAAAGAGACGGGAAGAGCGCAAACTTAATAGGGAGCAAAAAAGTACTGGTGGCCGAAGAAGGAGAGGGCCCAGTTAGGAGCATGAAAAAACCGCGTACCGATTGAGTAGCACGCGGTCATTTTCAACTAACTAACCAAATTAAATTTCAATTATGAAATCTCAACCATTTTCTTCAAAGCTTTCTTTTCTTCCATCTTGGGAAGCGTAATTTTTAAAACGCCATTTTCATAACTGGCATTAATGTCTTCAACTTTTATGTTTTCGGGAAGGGTAAAGGAGCGTTCAAAATTAGTGTAATTAAACTCTCGCTTTGTGTAATGAATATCTTTTTCCTCTTCCTCCTTAGTATCTACTGCTTTTGAAGCCACTTTTAGTGTATCTTCCTCAGCCTCAATTATTAGGTTTTCTTTTTTTATACCAGGAATAGCAACTTCCAATACAAAGTTCGTCAAATTTTCAAGAATATTAACGGCTGGAATGCTAAAAGTTTCATAATTGTGATTGTGTGAATTTCTATCATTTTCGAATAGAATTTCGTCCAAAAGACCTGGTAACCATATGCTGTTTTTATTAACTGTTTTCATATTTATATATTGTTTTGTTTTTTCTTTATTTTCTCAAATCAATATTCAATTACAATTCCAAAATATAAAAACAGACATTCTGTCTTGTATTTCCTTGTTAATTATGACTTTATGTCGTTAATTTAAATGCTTTCCATAACATTAATTCATTTTTAAGATTTATGGCAATTCGAATTGCTACTTTTAAATAACTAACCAGACCAACTATGAAAAAGGTTTTTATTCGCGTTTTCGATTTCTTCAATACCGTTGAAAGCAAAATTGCTTTTTATCCCACCCTCTTGTCCATAACCGGATTTATTTTGGCCATTGTCATGATTTACTTGGAGCGTCAGGGTATTTCACGGGAAATAATGGATGTTTTCCCGTTGTTGCTGGTAGAAGATGGTGATACGGCATTGTCTGTTCTTAGCGCCTGTCTTGGCGGTCTCATTTCATTAATGGTATTTAGCTTTTCAATGGTTATGCTTTTGCTGAGCCAAGCTTCCAGCAATTACTCGCCACGACTGTTGCCTGGTTTGATAAGCGATAGGCGCCACCAATTTATTTTGGGGACCTATCTGGCTACCATTTTATATAATATTTTCACGCTTTTTTCCATAGAGCCAAGTGAAGACAAATACACCTTGCCAGGTTTCTCCGTACTTCTGGGAATTCTACTCACCATAATATGTTTAATTGCTTTTATATACTTTATCCATAATATTTCGCAGAGCATACAGATCAATAATATTCTGGAGAATATTTTTTTTAAGGCCGAGGTGCGCCTTAAAAAACTGATTGATCAGCAAACAGAGGTTGTTCCAACTTTTCCCGATACTTCTAATTGGTATGAATATAAAGCGGGGAGGAGCGGTTATTTCCAGAATTTTTCGAGAAAGAATATTATTCGCATTTGTGAAGAGCAAAATACAAGAGTCCATATTACTATACCGAAAGGTCTTTTCGTTTTAAAAAACAATGTTTTCATTAAGTCAGAAAGTCCATTGAAAGATGAAACAGTGAAGGCATTGGTTTCAAATATTAGTTTTGCGCGGGGCGAGTTGGTGGAAGATAATTATGCCCTTGCCTTTAAGCAGATAACTGAAATTGCGGTAAAGGCAATGTCACCTGGAATAAACGATCCCGGAACCGCTATTAATGCCATTGATTATTTAACAGATCTATTCGCTTTGCGGATGGAAAAAAGGGATAATGGGATAATAGTTTATGACAAAAAAATCCATTTGAGAATTGCCACTATACCTTTTAAGGATTTAATGTATAATGTACTCGCTTCCCTTAGAACGTATTGTAAGCATGACCCCGTAATTGTTGCGAAACTATTATGGATGCTAAAATATCTTGAAAAGCAACCAGCTGCAGAAGAGGATTATGTTTCGGTTATTAAGAATGAATTGAATTTGTTGATAGGGCAGGCCAAGAAAGCATTGGATTGTGACGCAGATATTAAGAAGATTGAAGGAATGATTGAAGCTTAATTGTAATAAATCTTGAAAATTTTCAATAGCTCCTCGGCGGGTACATTTTTTTCCTCGCTTTGTTCCATTTTTTTCAAAATTTGATCTGCAACCACCGGTCTGATTCCCATTTTTAGACCGAAATTCTTTAAGGCTATTAACTCCGCCTCGTGGGTTTCATTGTCAATTTTCATCATTAAAATAAGCCTATAAAAATGGGTAATGCGTTCCACTTCGCTATAAACGGTTTGCGAGGGAAGCGGATTTTCAAAAAGTTCAATAAGCTCCTTATTTGAAATTTCCATGCGCGCGGCCATTTTCTGAATAAACTCCATTTCGGAATTTTTAATCTTTCCGTCGGCCTTTACCATTTGTATTAAATCGCTAAGAAGGGATCTATACTTATTATCCATAATTATTATTTCATAAAAAAGCCCTTGCAAATGCGAAGGGCCTTTATATAATTTAATGATTTTTAAGAAAGTACTGCCTTCACTTTATCGGCAGCTTCCTGAAATTCAATGGCGCTCTGAACGTCAAGGCCACTGTTGTCTATTAATTCCTTTGCTATATCTGCATTAGTTCCCTGCAAACGCACAATGATTGGCACGTTGATGGTTCCCATGTTTTTATAGGCATCTACAATTCCTTGGGCAACACGGTCGCAGCGAACAATTCCTCCAAAAATGTTAACAAGGATAGCTTTTACGTTCGGATCTTTTAAAATTAATTTAAAAGCAGCCTCAACGCGTTCTGCATTTGCAGTTCCACCAACATCCAAGAAGTTTGCTGGTTCACCACCCGCTTGTTTAATAAGGTCCATTGTTGCCATTGCAAGTCCTGCACCATTTACCATACAGCCAACGTTTCCGTCAAGGTCTACATAGTTAAGGCCTTTTTCCTGCGCCTCAACTTCAACTGCATTTTCTTCGCGCTTATCGCGCATCGCTACGTAATCTTTATGGCGGTAAAGTGCGTTGTCGTCTAAACTTACCTTAGCATCTACGGCAATAATTCTATCGTCGCTTGTTTTTAAAACTGGGTTAATTTCAAACAAGGAAGAATCAGATTCATTATAAGCTGTATATAGCGCAGTAACAAATTTTGTCATTTCCTTGAAAGCTTTGCCGCTCAATCCAAGATTAAAAGCTACCCTTCTAGCTTGAAAGCTTAAAAGGCCAACCGCTGGATCAACTTCTTCGGTAAAGATTAAATGTGGAGTTTCTTCGGCTACTGTTTCAATATCCATTCCTCCTTCGGTAGAATACATAATCATGTTTCTACCTGTAGAGCGATTTAAAAGAACGCTCATATAATATTCCTCAGGTTCGTTATCGCCTGGATAGTATACATCTTCTGCTACCAATACTTGGTGAACTTTTTTACCTTCCGCAGATGTCTGTGGGGTAATTAGGTTCATACCTATAATATTTCCAGCGATATCTTCTACTTCCTGCAAGTTTTTAGCAAGCTTTACACCACCACCTTTTCCGCGGCCACCTGCGTGAACTTGCGCCTTTATAACGTGCCAGCCGGTTCCGGTATCTTCGGTTAGTTTTTTTGCGGCTTCCACAGCTTCTTGCGGAGTTGTTGCCACGATACCGCGCTGTATTTCAACGCCAAAACTGTTTAAAATTTCTTTTCCCTGATATTCGTGTAAATTCATAGTATCGGTTTTGTACTTGTTTATGGAATGCAAAAATAACAAATGTGATAGGATTGCGCTAATGTTTTTTAAGGCATTAATGTGAAGGGCAAATTAATTTCCCAAATATTGAAATTTGTGCAATAAATACCGAAGTATTTAGGGGTACATCACTATTTTTACGCCCTAATTTTTTAAACTAATTTTTAAACCCATGAAATGCCTAATTAAAATTTATAAATCAAGCGAAGATGTTTCCGGCATTGCATCTTCCTATTTCTCAAATATTTTATAATGATGAAAAATCAAGACCTTTTAGCAATTGCTCAAGAATTCGGAAGTCCAGTTTATGTATATGATGCGGCTAAGATTGAAAAACAATATAAACGTTTAACCGGGGCATTTGAAAAGGTGGAGAGTTTAAAGATTAATTATGCGGTGAAGGCACTATCAAATATTTCAGTGCTTAAGTTGCTTATAAATTTAGGCAGCGGGTTGGATACCGTTTCAATCCAAGAAGTAATGCTTGGCCTGGAAGCCGGCGCAAAACCTGAAAATATTATCTATACGCCCAACGGAATTTCTATGGAAGAAATAGAGCGCGCCGCAAAACTTGGGGTACAGATTAATATTGATAACCTTTCTATTTTAGAACAATTTGGAACCAAACATCCACATACGCCAGTTTGCATCCGTATAAATCCACACGTTATGGCGGGTGGAAACACTAATATCTCGGTAGGACATATAGACAGTAAATTCGGAATTTCAATCCATCAAATGCCTTTGCTTAAAAGAATTGTTGAAAATACCGGCATGAATATTAATGGTATACACATGCACACAGGAAGCGATATTTTGGATATTGATGTGTTTTTATATGCTTCTGAAATACTTTTCAACGCAGCCGAAAATTTTGACAATCTTGAATTCATCGATTTCGGAAGTGGTTTTAAGGTTCCTTATAAAGAAGGCGATATTGAGACCAACGTAGAGGAG
>CAXBDO010000006.1:0-19562 GCA_963974165.1 uncultured Aequorivita sp. | reverse complement strand
GAAGTACCACAAATTCAGAATATGCCCTTACCATTGGTGATATGTTAGGCTATGCAACCGCAATAGGTCTAGATAATGATCCACAAACTGATAACCCAAATACAGGTTCTGTCTATGTGCGCGTTCGTGCATATATTGGAGCCGGAGGATTGGAAAATTTTTCTGATGTGCAAATGATTAACTTAGAGTGGGCGGAATCTGATGATGATGATGGTCCAATGCTACCTATGATTGCTGTTCCTGGAAACCACCAAGGCTGGGATCCACCAACTGCCCCTCATTTGGCTGCTTCTGCAATGGGAGAAACCAATTATGAAGGTTTTGTTTGGCTAGATGGCGAATATAAATTTTTGGCTCCGGACGCCGATGGCAACTTTAATTGGGGCAATACAGATTGGGGCGATGATGGTACTTTCACAGGCGTTTTAGTAGAAACAGACGAAGTAAACTGTACCACACCGGCAGGTTACTATCTATTGAAAGCCAATACTACAGCGTTAACTTACAATGCAACATTAACCAATTGGGGCGTTATTGGTAACGCTACGCCTACAGGATGGGATAGTGATACGGATATGATTTACGATCAGGCTACCGGCCTTTGGACACTAACGCTAGAATTAACTGAACAAGTACCAACAGATAACGGTCTTAAATTCCGTGCTAACGACGGGTGGGATTTAAACTTGGGCGATACCGGAGGAGACGGCATCTTAGAATTTGGAGGCGATAATATTGGTGTTCCTGAATCTGGCACTTACCTTATTACACTAGACTTAAGAAATCCAAGGCATTATACATATACCTTAGAGCTTTTATAGAACATAAGAACCACTGTTAATTTTGTTTACTAAAAAAGGAGGGTGTATTAAAACTCTCCTTTTTTTAATTTAATATTTCTTGTTATGAAAAAAATATTGGTTAAAATTTTATTATTATGTACTGCGCTACAAGTTAATGCGCAAATTCAAAATGCTACCTTTTCAATAAATCCTACTTATTTTGAAGCCACTGATGAAATTACCCTCACGGTTTCAAACATAGATCCTTCACTATGGGGTGTTAACGACATCTATCTTTGGGCCTGGTATTATGACCTGAACGACAATCCAGCCGGAGATTCTCCCACCAATGGAACCTGGGACAATTCCAACGAAAGTCAAAAATTTACTAATAATGGAAACGGAACCTTCTCCTATACCTTTACCCCTGCCACATTATACGGAGACCCAGATATTGGACGTATTGGAGTACTGGCAAAAGCCAAAAATGCAACCAATGTTGGTAATGGAGAACGCAAAACCCAAGATTATTATGCAGAGGTAGGAACTTTAGATGTAACCTTAAACAGTCCAACGCAACGGAATACTATTGTAAATTCAGGAAGTTCTATTTTAATTTCGGCAACCGCAAATATTGCGGCAAACTTTAATTTATTAGCTAACGGAACCTCCGTTTTTACACAAAATAACGTTACCAACTTTAACACCAATCGAACAATAAATCAAGATACTTTTTTCGAACTCATAGCAACAGATCCTATATCTGGAAATTCTGTCAGCAAAACGTTCAACGTAATTCTCCCGCCTGTTACACAAATAGCCTCTGTTCCAGCTGGAATGAAAGATGGTATAAATTTTAATCCGGCCAACCCAGACGAAGCTACATTAGTTCTTTATGCCCCTAATAAAAACTTTGTACACGTAATCGGAAATTTCAATAATAATGATTGGCGACTTTCCAATACCTATCTTTTGAAAAAAGATGTTTCGCAAAATAGATTTTGGATAAAACTTACGGGTTTAACTAATAGCAATAGCAACGTTCTTTTTCAATATGTAGTTGATGGCCAAATTACTGTTGCAGACCCCTACTCTACGTATGTATTGGATGAAAATGATGACGCATATATTGATCCAATTACCTTCCCTGATATTCCCTCCTATCCATCTGGAAAAACGCAGTTCGCAATAAGCTGGTTTAAAACAGATGAAACCCCCTATAATTGGCAGATAAATGATTTTCAGAGACCTCCGCAAGACAATTTGGTAATCTATGAACTTCTAATTCGTGATTTTGATGAGGACCATAGCTATGATGCTGTAATAAATAAACTTGACTATTTACAATTTATGGGTATAACTGCCATAGAACTAATGCCGGTAAATGAGTTTGATGGTAATATAAGCTGGGGTTATAATCCCGGATTTCATATGGCATCTGATAAGTATTACGGAACGAAAAACCGTTTAAAAGCACTTGTGGATGCCTGTCATGAACGTGGTATTGCAGTAATACTGGACGTAGTTTATAATCACGCCACCGGCCAAAACCCATATTTTAGAATGTGGAACGATTGTAATGGATGCTATGGAGGAAGGGCAACTCCACAGAATCAGTTTTTTAATGTTACAGATCCAAATACGTCATTTCAATTTTTCAATGATATAGACCACGAGTCTATCGCCACACAGAACTATATTGATCAATTGAACGAATATTGGATTACCGAATTCAAAATAGACGGTTACAGATTTGACTTTACCAAAGGATTTACGAATACTGTTGGCGATGGTGGCAGTTATGACGCCTCCCGCATTGCAATATTGGAACGTATGTACAATCAGATTCGCGCCGTTGATCCTACGGCCTATATTATTTTAGAACATTTTGCCCCCAATTCTGAAGAAACCGAACTTATAAATCATCGAGCAACTGGAGACCCAGAGGAACCCGGTATGCTTGTTTGGAGCAATCATAACTATAATTATAATGAAGCCACTATGGGCTATAACCAAAATTCCAATTTTTCTGGAATATCATATTTATCTCGCGGTTGGTCCACTGCTTCTGCTGTAGGTTATATGGAAAGCCATGATGAGGAAAGATTAAATTATAAAAATCAAGAATATGGAAATAGCAATTCAAATTATAATGTAAAAGATTTTGGAACAGCTATGGACCGTATGGAAATGGCGGGTGCTTTTTACTTTACAGTTCCAGGACCAAAAATGCTGTGGCAATTTGGAGAACTGGGATATGATTTCAGCATAAATTATTGCGAAAACGGTACAATTAGCTCCGATTGCCGTGTAGATCCAAAGCCAATTCCTTGGAATATTAATTATCACACAGATCCAGATAGAAAAGATATTAGGGACGTATGGAGCAAACTTATACGGTTAAAGAAAGCAGAACCGATATTTAGAAGTGCCAATTTTTCTATGGACGTAGCAAACTCAAATGGATTAAAGAAAATTCAAATAACTGACCCATCTGCAACGGGCTCCCAAATTAAATATGTAACAATTTTAGGAAACTTCAATATCGTTCCCCAAGATATAATTCCGGCCTTTCAGGAAACGGGAAGTTGGTTTAATTTAATTGATGATACCGAAATTACAGTTAATAATCCAAATGCTCCTATTACGCTTCAACCTGGAGAATATTATGTGTATGCAAATGAATTTTCCGTTTTGTCTACCCCAGAATTTTATGTTGATGAGTTCTATACTTACCCCAACCCATCAAAAAATTCAGTAAAATTCAATATAGATTTAGACAGCTTTACCATTTTCGACATAACCGGTAAATTGATACTGCAACAGGAAAATTATAATAAAGGCGAAGATGTTTTTATTGAAACCCTATCAAACGGACTCTACCTTGTAAAAGCAAAGCGTAACAATAATCTATATCAATTAAAATTTATCAAGAATTAAATAAAAATATACGTGTAAGCACGTATAGTAAGAAAAGCTCTGCTTCTATATCTTTGGATTATAGAATTAGTGGATAATGCACGAAGTATATTTTTTGTGGGGATAGAAAATATTCT
Organism: uncultured Aequorivita sp.; assembly: GCA_963974165.1. Lineage (GTDB taxonomy): Bacteria > Bacteroidota > Bacteroidia > Flavobacteriales > Flavobacteriaceae > Aequorivita. The sequence goes on along the minus strand of CAXBDO010000006.1, from coordinate 15,724 downwards.
TAGTGCTCTTAAAGTTTACTAAGTTAGGTTTGTTATAGAATCCCGGCCACACGGCTGGGATTCTTGTTTTCGAGCGTTTTCAATATATTTTTTGAATGCTAACTTTCTGCCTGCACAGCAATTGTTTATTGTTTGTTCTAGGGCTCCACATAAGTAATTTTCAAAATTTCCTTTGTAGTTTCTGTTACCTTAAAACGATCATCCATTCTGTGACCAACTATCCAAATTATTTTTCCGTCGCCTTCCAATAGCCATATTTTTTCCTTTTCGGTTAAAGGAATTTTTTCATCCTTAAAAAACTTAGACAACTTCTTTTTTCCCTGCATGCCGAAAGGATAAAAACTATCTCCTTCTTTCCACCGTCTTAGCTTAAGCGGAAAATTCAATTTTGAGGCATCTACATAAATTAAATTCTTTTCAGTTTCGCCTATGTATTTTGAAGGCTGAAATTTTAAAATAATTGGTTCACGAATTCCTTTTTCGGAAACTGGAAATTCCTCCGATATTATTTCAGGCTTTATTTCGGCAAGCAACAATTCATCCCTGTTTTTTAAAAGCCTGTGCGACTTCGAAAAGACTTGTTTCCCTGTTTGGGCGTTCAGTAAATTTGTAACATCATCCCATTCAGTAAAACCAAAACCGTTTAAAAGCTCATATAATAATGCTTCAGGATGGGGCAACTCTTTTAGCTTTTCAATATTAATTTTATACGAATCTATTCCTTCAGTAAGCACCGTTTTATAAACCAAGGCCATATAATCTTCTATCAAATCTTGGGAAGCTTGTAGGTTGCGTTGGGTTTTTTGAAAATTCTTCAGAACGGATTTGGAAGTACTTTTGAATTGGGGCAAGACCTCTAATCGCAATTGGTTGCGCAGATAATCTGTCTTCTTGTTACTGCTGTCTTCCCGCCATTTAAAATTATTTTCTTCTGCATATTTCAGAATTTCTTCCCGTGAAAAATTTAAAAGAGGTCTAATAATATGATAATTTTTCTTCGGAATTCCGGTTAAACCGTTTATACCTGTTCCTCTAGTTAGATTAATAAAAAATGTTTCCAGATCGTCATCCAGGTGATGGGCGGTTAACAAATAATCGTATTCAAAATCCCTTAAAATTTCGGAAAACCAAGCGTAGCGAAGATCGCGCGCTGCCATTTGGGTAGAAATTTTATGTTCTTCTGCGAATTTTTTAGTGTTGAAGGTTTCTGCGAATACTGGAATTTCCAGTTGCTGTGTCAAGTCCAATACAAATTGTTCGTCACCATCGCTCTCTTTTCCGCGGAGCGAAAAATTACAATGCGCCAAAGCAATTTCAAAATCAAGATTCTTTAATAAATGCGTTAATACTACGCTGTCTAGACCCCCACTGCACGCAATTAGCAATTTCTTTCCATTTAAAAAGGAGAAATTTTCGTCAATATTTTTTTTGAAACGGCTAAGCAATGGGCAAAAATTTAAAATAGATTAATAATGATTCCGGCAATAACGGCAATTCCAAAACTGAGCATAGTACCAATAAGCACATATTCTGTTTTTAAGGTTTCGTTATTGCCATATCGAAGAATGGATTTGGCAGCAATTAAAAATCCAACTGCCGAGTATTGTGAAACTATAATTAGGGTAAGGGTTAAAATTCGTTCCAAAACACCAATTACCTTTCCGGCATTGGGCATTTCGTTATCGCTGCTAATCTGAATTTCTGTGGCTTTGAAAACTTCCCTAATAAATATATTGGCAGGTTTGAGGCATACTAAATACCCCGTAATAATTAGCAAATACTTAAAATTGAACGTAAAATCCAAGCCAAGGTTAATACCTGCCCATTTATTAAAAAGAAACACAACAACTGCAATAATGGCCAAATGTATAGCTTGATCTATAAAATACGCATAGCGGCCAAAATACTTACTGCTGGCCAGATGGCGCTTAAAACCATCGAGCACAAAATGCGTAATGGCAATTACAGCGGCAGCCAACACAAAATTTAATTGCAACGAAAATAACCACGATAGCACAAAACACGCAAGTGCATGCCCGTATAGAAATGGACTTTTAAAACCAATGTTGTTTTTTTGTGTTGCCAATTTATCTGTCTGAAAAAAATAATCCAAACACAAATGCGCTGTAAATTGAAGCAATAATAATTCTTTTAACCCCATAGCCCCTACTTTGAAATTATCAATTTAAAATAATTTACCGCTTCATCAATAGCATTCCAACCTACACTGGTTGAGTGTTGGTTAACGGCAGATTGGCCAATGCCCATTCGCTTTGCTATTTCTTCCTCTTGGTTATTCATCAATTTTAAATACAATACTTCGCACTGCCTTGCTGTGGCTTTACTAAGCAACACGTCTAACAATGCAAGTAAAGGTTGAAAATTTTTATTTAAATCGTCGTATTTTGAAGTAAAAAACAAGGTGTTTTTAATTACGATCCGCTCTTTATTGTAGGTAGTTTCTCCACTTATTTCACGGCCGGAGAAATAAATAGCCTCGCCGTCTATTATACCCTCTTCAGGGTGGTAGCGGCTTAGTTCGCCATAACCAATTGCCAGGCGAATACCGTGTATTTTAAATTGCTTTACCCGATTATCGTCTTTTGTATATTTTTTTATGTCTACCGGAATAGCCTTTACAAAACTTTTAATGGCCAAGGCAATTTGCAGGCCCAAGGAAGCGTCGGGGACAACGCATTCAATATAATCGCCTTTTATTAAGCGGCCATAAACATTGAACTTTTGCTTTAATTCTTCCAATAGCACCTTTAAGCTTTCCTCCACTAGCCTACTATCATCAACGCTTAAACTGGTTGAAGAAACAATGTCGCCAGATATTACCGAATAGTTCATTCCTAAAAGATTTATATCAAAGATATAAATTTATTAGCTTTTAAACTAATAAATATGCTTTATAAGCTTAAACACTAATAAATGTGTTTTATAAGCATTAAGACTAATAAAAGTTTAAAGGGTATTATTTAAAACTTCCCTCATTGCTTTCGCTTTTAACAAACATTCTTCATATTCCTTCTCCAGAACTGAATTTATGGTAATAGCGCTTCCTACCGAAAAACTCACATATTTTTTAGAAGCATTATAAAGTATACTTCTTATTACCACATTAAAATCGAAATCGCCCAATGGGGTGAAATAACCAATAGCTCCACTGTACAGGCCGCGTTTGGCATCTTCAATTTCCTCTATAATTTGCATTGCCGAAATTTTTGGCGCGCCCGTCATACTTCCCATAGGGTATGTATTTCTTAAAATTTCAACACTCGGAAAGTTAGGCGGAACCGTACAGCTAATTGTTGAAATCATTTGATGCACCTGTTCAAAAGTATAAATGGCACAAAGTTCTGATACGGTAACGCTTCCTTTTTCGGCTATGCGCGAAAGATCGTTACGCACCAAATCTGTAATCATAATATTTTCGCTTCGCTCTTTAGGATCTTGCGCCAATTGCTGCACCATTTTTTTATCTTCATCTTTATTGGCCAAGCGTTTTGCAGTGCCCTTTATAGGTTGGGAAATCAAAGTATTGCCGGTACGCTTTAAATAGCGCTCAGGCGAAGCGGAGAGTGCGAAAAGATTGTTCAATTTCAAAAAAACCGAAAATGGGGGTTTTGAAATTTTGTTTAGCTGTAGAAATGTCTGCAACGGATTTATCTCGGCATTTTCGGAATAAAATTCCTGACAGATATTGGCTTCATAAATATCGCCGCGTTTAATATGTTCCAGCACCTCCTCCACTTTTCGCACATAACTGTCTTTTGTGGTGCGGATGCTAATGCTAACATTTTTTGAAATTTCAGGATTTTCTGGCTGTTGTAGCATTTCAGAAATTGAGGCCCAATCTTCTTCAATTTCATCGGCAACCATATTTAAATAGTGAACCTCAACATTATTTTCAAAAAAGAGAAATACTTTTTTCGGTTGGAAAAAATATAGGTCCGGAAAACCTAAGCCATCAAAATTATTGGACTGCAACCGTTCCACATCATTTTTTAGGTCGTAGGTAAGATAACCAAAAATCCAATCTGCTGTGGTGGTTTGGTACTCCTTTAATTTATCGAAAGCATTAAAGGCATCTGTCTTAAGCGCGGTAAATGCATCTACCGCCAAAATAGCCTGATAGGTTTGATGTTTTTCTGAATAGTTATTGCTATCCAGCCATATCACTTCCTCAAACTGCTGCGCCCATTGAAGAAGCTGCGCTTTTGAAGCTTCATTTAAAGAAAAGGGATATTTCTTCAGTGTGCGCATTATTGTTGGATTTGGTGCACAAAATTTTGGAGAACATCGGTGAAACCGAGTAATAAAACTTCATTGGATATTGATTGGTCTTCTTCTGAAAAATTTTCAGAAAAGGAAGGAAAACTAAAGCTCTCAACAACAGTTGCCCCAAAACGCGGAAGTACATTTTTGGTATATTCCAAAGAGGACGCCCCGCCCCTTTTTCCGTTGGAAGTGCTCATTAGCAATATCTTTTTCCCTTCTAGAAATTTTCTGTCTAATCTTGACAGCCAATCGATGGTATTTTTAAAGAATGCGGAAACGGTACTGTTATGTTCGTTAACGGAAATAACCAAAGCATCGGCTTCCTTAATTTTATTATAGAGCATTTTTAAATCTACTGAATACCCCCTTTCGCGCTCAATATCTTCGCCAAACATAGGAAAATCATAATCTGTTAATTTAATTACTTCATTTGCATGACCCGCAATTTGGGAGGATGCATAACTGACTAATTTGTGGTTGATGGATTTGCTACTGTTACTGCCTGCGAAGAATAGGATTTTTTTCATATGCCAAAGTTATCGAAAACCTAGGTATGAAAAAACCCGCGCCAAATAAATTGACGCGGGTTCTTTAAATTTAAAATAGTGAGCCTTATTGCTTCATAATACGTTTCACTATACTTGCATCTTCCGTATTTATTTTTACAAAATACATTCCAGTTGCAAGGCTTTCAAGAGAGAAATTGGTTTCCATTCCCGCTTCAGATAAATCTATTGTTTTAATTACTCTACCTTTTACATCTGTAATAATAGCATTTGTTAATTGGGTAGTAGTCTTGTTCAATAGTGTAAGCGAACCTTTGGTTGGGTTTGGATATAATAAAATGTTATTATAAAACTCATTTTCACCAAGGCCTAACACTTCATCTACGGTTACAGTGAAGGTACACGTATCTAAATTGCCCGCACCATCTGTTGCAGTCATCGTCATAGTCGTAACACCAGGACCAACCATAGTTCCAGCAACTGGATCTTGCGTAATTGCAGGATTTGGACAGTTGTCTGTAGCCGTAGCACTACCAGTATAATCTGGCAAGGTGTATTGCTCTCCTTGGTTTACCTGTACAATAACATCTGCAGGACAAGTAATAACCGGATCTTCCGTTTCGGCTACAACTGCAGCTACAGTGCGTTCTCCTGCACAACCTGGAGTTCCAAGGTTAATATCGCTATTTGGAATTCCGAAATCTGCTGGCTCACAAGTTCCAGACCAATCTGCGGCTGTATTCACATCGCCAACTCTTCTAAATGAACCTGAGGTACAAGCAGAGTTCAATGAAGCGCCCACACCTGTCCAATCTAAATCGGCAGCAGTAATGTTGAATCCAGCAATTGTTACGTTAAATCCTGAAATTTCCGCAGCGCTGAAGTTCCAAAATACAGAATCTACAACATCGCCACTTGGGTCGATTATTAATATCCAACCTGTTCCGGCATCATCCCAGAATAAGTTGTTACCCCAGTATCCAGCACCACCGTCATCATTCCAATCCATTACTGAATCTGCACCCATAGGGCTCAAGGTGGCAACAATACTGTTTACTGCATTTATATTTGAATATGGAGTATCGCTTACTGCAACTCTATAACCAGTATAATCTTTGGCTATTCCAACGTTTTGGATTTCAAATCTATCTGGAGTTTCCAAGTTAATTTCTGAAATAACCAATTGTGACAATGGTCCAGGAGCACTTTCCTGAGCATAAACATTTATTGTTCCTGTTGGAGTAAATGTATATGAAGTTCCTTCAAACAGGAAGTTTCCGCCTGTAGGAGCATCAAACCATCTAATAACGTTGTTAGGGTCGTTTAGCGTAGCTGTAACTGTTACAGGGTCGCCCACACAGAAATCTGTTACACCAGTAGTTGTTGGGCCATTAGGCACCGCCAATACTTCAATTGTATCTGTAGCACTTGAAGCAATTGAACAAGGACCACCAGGCACATCATAAGTAATTGTGTGAACACCAACACCGGCAGCAGCAGGATCAAAGGTGAAAGTTGAACCGTTACCGTTATCTGTTACACCAGGTCCGCTGTAAGTTCCACCGCTTGGGGAACCACCGCCTAAGTCTGTAAGCACTGGTGAAGAAGCACATACTTCTTCCAATACAGATAATGAAGCTGTTTGTGAAGGTGTATCAAAAGCTTGCGTTCCGTCGCTTCTGCTTCCAGAAGAACCTTGACTAGCGCTAAAGCCTAAACCTCTTTTTGCAAATGCATCCCATAGGGTACAAATGTTGGCGCCACCATAAATAGCTTGATCGGCAGCCATAATTGCATCACGACCATCTACGAAACCTGGGCTACAAGGCTGAAGTTTCATTCCTTCAGTAACTAAAGCCAAAGCTTGAATGTTTCCGGCATCTTGGTTTACATCTCCTGTAAAGTTATATACATCTGGGTTAAAACCGTGCTCATCTATAAGTGCCCAAGTAACTTCCCATAACATTTCAGCCCAAAGTAAGTATCACGCCAAAAAAGTCGCTCCATCCTTCGCCCATTTGTTCTGCATTTTGCAAACATCCTGAAGCACCTGGTCCACCTGTTAGACGGTTTGAAATACCATGTCCATATTCGTGAAGAATAACAAGGTTGTCAAAATCTCCATCCTTATCGCTACAAATGTACATTTGCATTGTAGGGTTTCCTCCATCAGCCGGAGTACCAAAGTTTGCATTACAAGTTCCAGATCCATCTTGGGCTTCTGCATTTACAGAATCGCTACCAAGACCACCGTTGCCATAGTTATTTTCCTGAAAGTTACCTCCTACTTCATCAAAACCATATTGGTACATAATGTCGTGGAAGACGTTATTCATATAAAATAGGTTAGTAATAGCAGCATCCTCATATTGGTTTGCATTCGTATAAATTTGAGAGAATGGGTAACCAGTAAATTCTAAGTTAGAACCTGCATCTGGCTGGTAACCTGAATTGTTACCATCTTCGTATGCATTTACATTGTTTCCACGAGTTTTTGTATGCTCAGCGCCGGCTACACCATTTGTATCATGCCATCCAAATGGAGAAGCAATTGGGTTGGCAGGCTGAACCTCTATAGTACGTGCACCGTAATATGGGCTTTCAAGAGGTAAGGCAAAAACCTCATAACATTCTGTACAGGCAGCCGCTGAATTCGCAACTACTTCATCATAATTTGGAATGTCGTATAGGTTTTTGTTGAAATTCATTTCTTCCACATCATTGCTGTGGTCGTGATGGATTGCACAGCTAACCATCCAGTTTGCCTTGTTGACGATTGCGCCAGTATTGGCGTCAATTCTTAAACTCCACCAGTCTTGCTGACTTTTTTCCTGAATAGAAATGTCCCAGCTTAAAACCAATTCGTTAGAATCTGTAATAGCATACATTAATTTTGCCGGAATTGGGCTTAATGAAATGCCACCATCAGATAAAAGTGTTTCACGCGCTACGCCGGTTGCACCTTCCAAAACAGTAAGTGGTCCAGTAATAGCATAGTTCAACTTTGAGGCAGCAGCTTGTACAGCTTGAATAGCCGTAAGTGCCGGAGCTTTTGAACCTCTAAGTTTTTGTGAAGTGTTCTTAATAAATTTACTGTCCTTTGAAATTACATTGCCGTTAGACATAAGATGGATACTGGATTCAGTTCCATAAATTTCTAGTCCGTTAAATAATTGTCTGTAATAAACGTGCTGAATTCCGCTAGTTCTACTAACAGTTTCATTCGTTACTTGCCACTGTGCATCTTGCGGCAATAATTCGTTTTGCTCTAAGTAATGACTTAGTTGTTGATTGATCGCTTTGGAATAGTCTTGGGCAACCACAGTGCCTGAAACCACGAACAACATTGCCAGGAATAGACTCCAGGTAATTTTTTTCATTTGTTGTTTGTTTAGATTAATAGATGTCTTAAGAAGATTAAGTTTTGTAAAGCTATGAAAAATAATATTTTTCACAACCTTTTATTAAAATTCAAAAAATTTTAACACACTTCACATATAAATTAGTACCACTTATCGAATCGCAAACTTTATTTAATATTTACATTTACTTCCTTAATCTAAATTAGGTTCTATGGAACAACCCAATTCGCTTATTATTGAAATGCAGAATGGCAGCGAAAAAGCCTTCTCCCGTCTATATACGATGTATAGTGAAGCAATCTATGGCATAATCTATAGTATCGTTTTAGATGAAGAAACGGCAGAGGAACTGCTGCAGGATGTATTTATAAAAGTATGGAACAATTCGGCCTCTTATTCTGTGAAGAAAGGACGTTTCTTTACCTGGCTATTGAATATTGCCCGCAATACAGCTATAGATGAAACGCGTTCCAAAGCTTTTAAAAACTCAAGAAAAAACCTAAGTACCACAAACTTCGTAGATATATTGTCGTCTTCCGATAGTTTAAATAGATTGACGAACACTATTGGTTTAAAGAAGTTTGTAGACGCGCTGAAACCTGCTTGTATAAAGATTATAGACCTTCTATATTTTAAAGGCTATACACAGGCGGAAGCATCAGAAACACTCGATATTCCTTTAGGAACAATAAAAACAAGAAACCGTACCTGTATCAATGATTTACGGGTAATGGTATTAGGCTAAAAATATGAACCCCGAAGAAATTATAGCATCAGGAAATTTAGAAATGTACGTCTGCGGCGCCTTGCCAGAAGATGAAGCATTAGAAATACAACGTGCCATTGAAACCTATCCGGAGGTTAAGCGCGAGGTAGAACTTATTGAGGAATCGCTGCTGCACCTTGCAGAAACGGTTGCACCACCAGTACAGGCACTGACTTTTACAACAATCTTAGAGTCTATTAGAAATACTGGAAATACTGCTAGCACAAAAGTTAGATCGCTAAATTGGCCAGCAATTACCGGCTGGGCAGCCGCAATTTTGTTTATGGGCGGAATAATGTGGATGTTGAAACAAACCAACGATCTAAACAATTCCCTTAAAGTTACAACTATAGAAAATACAGTCTTGCGCGAAGAAAACCTAAAGACGGAAACTCAACTGGCCGAAAATACAGAAGTGCTTGAAGTATTAAGATCTAAGGATTATCAAGCGTACACCCTTCCCGGTAATCAGGCTGTAGCGCCAGAGGCCTTTGCAAAGGTATTTTTAAACAAAAAGGAAAATGTAGCTTATATAGATATTAAAGGCCTTCCCACTCCGCCGCGAGGTAAAGTATATCAAGTATGGTCGCTTAAAATGCAACCGCTTACGCCTACTAGTGTTGGACTTATTGCCGCCGAAAATAAAATTAGTGAAGGCATTTACAAGTTTGTAGAATTCCCCGATCCTGAAGCTTTCGGAATAACGTTAGAGCCAGAAGGAGGAAGCGAATCGCCCACACTTACCCAATTGTATACCTTGGGAATGATAACCATTTAAGAATTCAAATTGGAAGAATAAAAGCCTGAACCAAATTGCGTTCAGGCTTTTTTATTTGTTGCTTACTAGGTTACAATAAATGAAAAAGCGCCCACAAATTGCGGACGCCTTAACTAACAAAAAAACTCTGAAAACCGGATTTCCCGGTTTTTAAAATCTACCAAATTCGTGGTAGATAACCAACCTCTATTTTATATACGTAATAATCAAGAACGTAGTTTTATATATCTAAAGTTTTTCAATTTCCTTAGCGGTAACTGGTCCAAGTTCATATTTTGCTTCCAATAGTTCCTCCTTTAAGGAAGCAACTTTGTCTTTCTGTCCGTTTGCTTTATAAATTAAAGCTGAATAATAAAGTGCAGTGGGTTCAGATGTTTTATCTGCCACGTAATTTTCAATTGTTTGTAAAGCGGCATCTTTTTGGCCGGCCTTTAATTGGGCATATGCCAACAATTGGTAGGTTTCAGGAGTTGCACGGTTGTTTACTTCAGCCATTGCCAATTTTAGGGCCTTTTGGGGATTGCTTTCAGCTAACAATTCAATTAAATAGGTATTGTACATATTGCCGTAATCACTTTCTTCAACAGCTGTTAAAAACATATTTTTCTGTTTTTCGGCTTCAGAAGTATTACCCTCATATTCTGCAATTTCAGCCTTAAGAAGATGGTAATCTGGCACTTTGTGGTTCACCATTATTGAATCTAAAATACGATTTGCTTCCTTTGTATTCCCTTCCTTGGAATAGACCATCCACGCAATTTGCTTTTTTACATAATGGTTATCTGGCTCTAATTCCAATGTTTTTAAATAGCTGTTATATGAATCTTTAAGCCTACCTGCGTGGCCATAAAAATCTGCGATATTACTATATATCCAAACCTTAAAAGCTTTATTGTTGCGCTCCTCGGCTATTTGTTGTGCCTGCTCTAAATATTTTATCGCGGCATCCAAATTACCATTATGGTCGCTCCATTTGGCCAACCTAATTAAATAGTTAAAGTCCTTTGTGTCCTTTATCTGCCCCAAAAGTGAATCGGCCCGTTGGTAATTCCCCAATTCCATCGCAACATCAAAAAGCATTAACTCTGTTTCCCTTTTATTATCTACGTAGGTATAGGCACTATCCAATAACACTTGGGCTTCCTTAAATCTATGTTGCGAGATATAATTGTGGGCCAAAGCGCGTAAATACTGATCTTGATTTCTCCCAGCAACTTCCAGGGATTTCTGAATCAGTTTTTCAGCTTTCTTTAATTCAGAAATATCGCCCGTATGGTTAAAAATAGCAGCGTGAATGCCTGATAGCCTGCCCATTTCCATTAAATGGGTAGAATCATTGGCGAAGCGCTTTTGCCAGAATTCAAAGTCTGCTTCAACGGCATCTTTTGAAGGCGTGTTGGTGGTGCTTAAGTATTGGTTGTAATCGTTACTGTCTGTTATATTTTCTGCCTTTTCCTGGCAGCTAAAAAACACAGTTGCAATTACGATGATGAGTATTTTTTTCATAACAAATTAGTTAATTATAAATGATTGATATTTTTCTATAAACCAAAAAAGAGAACCATAACGGCTCTCTTTTTTGATTTTTAACTGTGCCTTTTAAAAAGGTCCGGCTAAATATGGAAAGCTGCTAGAAAATCCAACGTCATTTGTTGGTACACCATCGCTGGTTAATCCTGGATTTTCAGTACCGTCAGATCCACCGAAGATCAACAATAATGATACATCAATAACATCATCGCTCAAGGCTCTTCCGGTTAATATTTCGGTTCCGTTGAAATAGGTTGTTACACCGGTTTGTGCTAGCCATAATACATCGTTTGAAAGTACGGTTGTAAAAGTTTCAGCATTCAAACCTAAAGCATTGGTAGTATAAGCAGGGTTTAAGGCTAATAATCTTGCTTCAAATTGAGCCTGGAATTCTGCCTGCATCCTAGAAGGTACGGTTACGTTAAAGGCGTCTTTAAAGCCAGTCGTTCCAAAAACTGTGTTTATTCCTGGACGGCCCATTTGGTCTTCCTGCATATAGGTTCCACTGAAATCCAAGGTTTGTCCGCAAGGTTCACAAGCTGTTCCTCCGCAGTCTACGTCGGTTTCATCGCCGTTCATAATTCCGTCCGTACAGGTTTCCTGTATAATTACATTATCGTCATCATCTGTACACTGTACAAACAATAGTGAAGCGGTTACTACGGCAAATAGGGTTATATATTTATATGTTTTCATCTTTTTATCTTTTTATGGTTAGCAATTTTATTGTTTTCTTTTGGCTTCTACCCACACATTATACATAGGTGTTGAAGGTGCAAACGGGTTTACGCCCATAGTGCCATCAGGCAACATTGATTTTGGAAGTTCTACTACAACGCTTAAAACATTTGTTCCGGCAAAAGTATCTGTACCCGGATCATCAAAACTGGTAGCTGTTCCTGCAAGTACTTCATTGTATTTGTTGAAATCGAAGAAAAACGGATCTTCCCTAGGCCCGGCAAAAAATTTCATTCCGTCCATTTCGGCAATCTGTACATCATCCTTGGTTGAAATTTTCACGCTTCTTCTGGTTGATGTTGCTATTGTACTTTGGGTGCCGTCATTACCGCTAAAAGCTGGCGCTGAGGGTCCAAAGAAATACATAGAGTCGCCACGCTTAATTGCCTGGATTACCAAATCTTCCTTTAAGTCGTTATTGGTATCAATATTAAATTCCAATAAAACTGTTTCGTCAAATTCAGCTTGTGTAGTTGGCTGCCCTGGAGGCAATAGTCCCTGTACATTGGCTACAAAAACAAAGTTGCTGGAGTTCTGCCCCTGAAAGGCATAAAAGTCTGTTATATCTGCATTGGTTCCGGCTACTGCGGGAGCATCAATATGGTCTGCGGATATTAAAAATACCGATAGTACGGCTACGCCCAATCCACCGATTACTGCTAAAAGTTTTGATTTTTTCATCTTTTTTGTTGGTTTATATTATTTATTTTTACTTGTTCGCTTATACTTACGTTTAAATGTAATTGCATGGTTTTTATAGTTGCGTTAATCTTTTGTTAATGCGAAAAATAGTAGTTTTGCGCATTCAAAAATAGTCAATATATAAAAGGATGAACCCGTCTGCACCTGATTGGATTTTAAAGTTTCTAAATCTATTCGATAAGAATGATTTGGTGGGGGCCTATCAGGATAACCACCATTTCTATGATGCTTTAAAGGAAACAGGATTTATTTATGGGGTATCAGTCGCGGCACTTCCAAAAAAATCGCTAGGCAGTTTAAAGCTTACCAAAGAAGAGTTAACCAAGATAAACCTTTTTCACGCCCTACTCTACCAATTTTTTGATAAAAATCAATCTGCCAACAGCCAGGAGGCCATTGAAAGTATTCTTTTGTTCTATGAACATTTGGAAAAAAAGAAGGCCGGTTTTTTTAAGAAGTTTGCCTTTTCGCAGCGGCCAGCCAATATTTTAGAGCATATTTTATCTACTAGATTACAGGAAGTAAATACATTATTGAAGAAAAATACGGTCTCACTTTTAACGTATTCATTATTGTATTTAGATGTCTTGGCCTATAAACAATGGCTTTTAGAGCCTGCTTCGGCTAAAGCTTATTATAAAAATTTAGAGGTTGCGGCATTAACGGCTTGCTTCTACACTTTAAAATCCAAAAAGAACAAAACCAAATACGATAAACTTTTAATTGAGCTTTTTGAAACTTCCTCCCAATATATAATAGACGAAACCGCGAGTGGGGCCGCTACTTTTTTGGAGAGCTTGAACTATTTAAAGAACAGTGAAGAATCTTTGGAAAAAAATTATTTGTTAGATCTATGCTGCCTTACGGTCTGGGAAGATTTAAAAATGGACGAGTTTGAGCATCAATTCCTGCAACAACTTTTGGTAACCCTAAATTTTACGGAAGTAGACCTGCAAAACAGTCTTTTGGCGCTTGCCGGCTTTTCAAAAAAATATACCGAAAAAATACTGTTGTTTGAGTATTCACATCCGGTGAAGCAGTTCTACAAGCAATCTGCAGCCACCGTTAAACTTTTGATTATTCGAAATAAGGACCGCTTAACACGCGAACTGGAGGAAAGTGGCGAACTTGTGGTATTACTGGGACAGTCTACCGTAAGGGATTTATCGGCAGAAGAAAAATTGAAAGTTAAGGAGCAGTTATTGGATATCTGCAAAACGGTGCCATCGCTTACTATATTTCTCCTTCCCGGCGGAACGGTACTCTTACCGCTTTTGGTGAAATTTATTCCCAAACTGTTGCCTTCTTCCTTCCAAGACAATAGAATCAATTAAAGTTTAGGAGAACTTTTTATATTCAATTTTTATTTCAACTATCATATTTCAACTTTGAATTACTCCAACCACAATTTAAAATCCTTTACCCTTTCGCGGGCAACGATTACTTCCTGCTCTTTATAACTGTTTAGTTTCAGTTGAAGTCGGGAGTTTGTGTATGAAATTATATCTTTTATTGAGTTGATATTTATATAGAATTTACGGCTTATACGGAAGAAAATTTCTGGTGAAAGTTCCTGCTCCAGCTGTTCCAAAGTTGTTTCCAAAAGGTAATCTCGGCCGTCAGTGGTATGGGCGTAGGTGCCCTTATTTTCAGAGTAAAAACACTCAATATCCTCAACTGAGATCATTTTAATGTGCTGCCCAATTTTGGTTGTAAATCTCTTTTTATATTCGCGCTCTACCGGATTTATAAGCAGTTTTTTAATGTCGTCAAAACTGAATTGCACATTTTGGGAATTGGGTTTAAAGGTGCTGTATTTTTTTACCGCATCCTGCAATTCCTCCTCATCTATAGGTTTCAATAAATAATCTATACTATTTAGTTTAAACGCTTGAAGCGCATATTCATCAAAGGCTGTTGTAAAAATAATGGCACTTTTAACCTCAACTTCATCAAAGATTTCAAAAGAAAGCCCATCGCTTAATTGTATGTCCAGAAAAATGAGCTCTGGGTGTTCATTATTCTTAAACCATTCAATAGCCTCCGCAACGCTATGTAACATATGGTTTACCGTAACGCCCTGCTTTTCCAACATCCGCTGAAGGTAGCGCGCCGACGGTTTTTCATCTTCAATTATTAGTGCATTCATTTAATCTGTAATTACTATTCAAAAATTAATTTGATGGGATGTGGCGCCTAGTTTCTAATTCAATCTTTTATTTTCTTCCAAAAAAATACCTATTGGGAAAACTGCCAACTGCCCCTGAAAACTGATCATTTTTAAATATCATCTTCCAAAAACTGCTTCATCTTTTTTTCTTCCCACCGTTTTAAAAAGCTGTTTTCAAAGTTAACTATATACAGTGTAAAAAGGCCGTGGGAAATTAACCCTATGCCCCAAAAAAATGCAGTAATGTAAATGCCCCAAGACTCGAAGTTTATTTCCTTGCTATTAAAGACATTTGCCGAAGCAAGTATAATTCCTGTATTGATAATTACGTATACCGTCAAATGGCTATAAAATGCCTTTAGCGCTTCTACCTTTCTTTTGGCCCTTAAGTATGCCAAACTCTTCTTTGTTTCCATTTTCAATGAAGCATTTATTCGTTATCAATAAATTTTTTTAATTGCCTTTCCTCCCAATATTTTATAAATTTAAATTTATACTGGAAGACTTTTGAAGCATGATAAAGCAATACTATACCCCAGAAAATGGGTACAATTAAAATATTCCAATCTATCCAATCTATAAAATTTTTATCTCTAGCCTCACTTTGGAAAAAATGCAAAATATCTCCACGCACGATAAACAGAACTACATTTACGATAAAGTAAAATACCAAATGGGTATAAAAATCTTTGAGAGCACCTACTTTTTCAAGCGCATTTTTGTATTTAATGTTTTCAGCATTTTCCATTTTTATCCCAATTGTTTTCGTTGTTTTTTTCCTCTTCTTCCATGAACTGCTTCATTTTTCTATCGGCCCAATTTTTACCTACAAAGGGTGTCCAGTTAAAAGCTTTTACCGCCTGGAAAAAAATACCAATTCCCCATCCG
>CAXBDO010000005.1:0-20190 GCA_963974165.1 uncultured Aequorivita sp. | reverse complement strand
GCTGAATAGCAATGAGGCACCGCCTAAAAAATTCAATGATTTATTGGAATTATATAAGGCGCACCAAAATCACGGTGGCGGCCAGTTCCGCTTTTATAATGCCAGAGGTTTTACACCTGAAAATTTGAAAATGCTCGAGTATGACGTTAAACAAACCTATGAAATTACCGATGCTGAAGTGCGCAGTTTTGTGCCGGAGAAAAGGGAGGAAATAGGGAAAAAAGCGAACGTAAATGATCCAATGAAGTTGGAAGTTATTAAAGCAATGCTTTCGGTAGCTTTTGAATCTTTGAATTATCACAAAGAATTAAAGCCAGTGGCTATTGCTGTTTCAGAATATTTCGGATATGAACTTCCGGATATGAAAACAGAAACACTTCTTAGTTATTTAAATGAGCAAAAAGCCAAGTTTATTGAGGTTGAAGTTGAAGAAGTAACTGGAGAAACTGGAGAAGCTCAGGAAACTGAAGAAACTGAAGTTTCTGATAACGCATATACGGATGCGCCAGAAGATGCAAAAGACGGCTTAAAGCTTCGCCAGGAATTTCCATTCCTAGCCGAAGATGACTGTCCAGATAAATTAAAAATACTTGTAGCCGATAAGTTTACGGCCCTTGAAAAGTATGAAGCTGGCCACGAAGAAATTCAAAAAGCAAAAGCTGCAGGTGAAACCGAAGGCCTTTTTGAACTTGGTAAAAAAACCATTGAAAATTGGGAGCTGAACCAAGAGATCTACGATGAGTTGAATTATTACCAAGAGCATAAAGCGATACTTGGCAATCATCCCATTTTTGCGGATGATGTGCTGCAGAAAACAGTGGCAGCTTACAGTACCCAAGATGCTATGAAACGCCAGGGTAATTTACGCTCGTACATTAGTCGCGAAACGCCAAAACTTGAAAAGATAGAGGATCCAGAAAAAAAGAAAAAAGTGGAGGCCAAAATTAAAGGTTGGCAGGATGAACTGGATTTAATCGATAAAAGATTGAATGCAGATGCAGATAAAAAATAGATTATTCAAGCTTCCTGCAGAGGGCGCCAATATGGGAGTAATTGGCGATTCCAAAACAGGGAGCTTTGTTTCAAAATACCTAGCAGCGCATTACCAAAAAGTTGCCAAGCTGGAGGCCGATATAAAAAGACTGCCGGAAAAGGAAGAGTTTTTCTTCCTGCAGAGTGATAATTCGTTTAATGCTTTCACTTTTATTCCGTGGATCTGTAAGCAGACCACTATTAAACATCTGTACGCCACTACGTACAGCATTAATAAAAGGGTAATTACGGCATTAATGGAATTGCACCGCGAAGGCTTTGTGGACCAAATAACGCTTTTAGTGAGCGATACGATGCTGAAGCGCAATCCGATTACAGCGGATCTCCTCTCAGCAGCCAGTAAAGAATATCCGAACCTAAATGTGTTGTTCGCCTGGGTACACGCCAAGGTGTGTTTGCTGGAAACCGAAAAAGGACATTTTGTTATTGAAGGTTCTGGCAATTGGAGTGAAAATGCGTATTACGAACAATATGCCTTTGCCAACTGCAAAGGGTTGTTCGATTTTAGGATGAAACTATTTACTGAAGTTGAAATCCGGTATAAAGCTTTGAATGGGGTTATAATTAAAAATTGATGTTATGAAAGCAGTAGTTTTTTTACGAAAAAAAAGAATGTTGGAAAAGAAATGTTCTGAATTTGAAATTAAAGGCGATTTTGGAATAGTATCTCTTCCAGAATTGTTGGAGGAATTTGGAGATAAGAAGCAGATAAAGCTTCGAACGTTTAAGTATGGGTTATTGGTATTGTGTTTTCTCAGCACTTTGGCGCTGATTGGTTTTTGCTATTACATTAAAATGAGATGATAAAAAAATTATTCAAATTTTTATGCAAAATAGGTTTGCACAGGAAGGAAAGTTACATAAACGAGCGTGAAGTTAATTGGGTTCTAATGTCGCACGAAATTACGAGATGTAAGAATTGTAATAAGATATTTTAAAAATTGAGATTATGTACAAAGTAAAAACAAGATTCGGCACTACATATAATTATATTTTGTCCTGGAAAGTGAGCACTTTGGATGCAAGTTTTGTTGAATTTACGCAATCAGATAATGGGAAAACTGATATTGTCATAATTCCAAAAAGTGAAATATTGTCAATTTCATAATTATGACGAAACATAAACACAAACCTGACAGCCTAGAAGAATTTTTCGATAAAGCCGAAGAAGCAGCTGGTGTTCCTAAAAAGAATAAGGAACCCGAACCCCTTACGGAAGAAGAAGAAATTGCACGAATGGCAGCCTGTGGCTTTACCAATCGTGAAATGGCGTTACAACTTGGTTACGAGTACGGCGAATTTAAAATGGCAGCCGAAACAAAAGATAGTGATATCTGGACGGCCATACAAGCCGGAAAACTGCAGAGTGAATTTTTGGTTACAGATAAGCAGCGCCAACTTGCCGAAAGTGGCAATATTACCGCCGCACAAACATTTTTAAAAATTAAAGAAGCCAAGGAGATCTTGGCTATAAAAAACAGAATTTGGTTTGGTACGTAAATTCCCCGACATACAGGATATTTCCATAGAGCAAATCTACGAGTATATGGAGCGTGGTTTTGAAAGCAAAACGATGCCCAAGGAAGTTGTGGAATATCTTGATGCAATGGACAAAGTGCGCGCTATGCGATTGCGTTTCGACAAATGGGGTTCCAAAGACGCTATTATAACGTATTTGGTGAACGTAGAGGGCTATTCAAGGTATTTGGCTACAAAGCTTCACAATCAAGCTGTGGAGTTCTTTTATATCGATCCTACGGCAAGCAAACAGGCAATGCTGAATGAATTGCTGGAGAAAATGGAAAAAAACCTTTCCGTGGCCATTATGCTAACTGCAAATACTGCAGATGCGGCCAAGGTTCAGAAAATGATGATAGATATGAAGGACGTCATCAAAGAAATTTACCCCGATGATGATGGACTGGATGAAGATTTCTTCAGAAGACCTATAAAGCTTTACACCCAAACTCCGGAAGATGTAGGATTGCCGCCTGTGAATCGAGCCGAAATTAAAAAAATGATTGAAGCCTATCCCGAGCTTCACACCGTTGTAATCGATAAAATTAAGGAAGAGGCCGGGCTTTTACCAATGAAACTATTTCTTGACGAAAATGAGGATCCACGCGAACAATGATAACTAAAAACGATCCTTTAGTAGAATTGAGATACGCCACTAGCGTCAATCAATCCATTGCCTATATTGGAGCAAAAGATGTTCAGCTTATTGGTGGCCGTGGAACTAGTAAAACTACACAGGTTCACGCGGAACGATTTCAGGAAGCTTTAATTGAAATGCCCCGAAGCTTGCAAATGTTTCTTTGCAATACGTATGAAAATGCCAGGACAAACTTGGTACCAGGTTTGGAAAACGGATGGAAGGAATATCGTGACTGGAAGTATGGAATTGATTACGTAAAAGGCGAGCCGCCACCATCATTTTTTAAAAGGCCCTTTGTTCCAGTTGAAAACTGGAAAAAAGTAATTTCGCATAGGGATGGCGCCGCCATTGTTATTGGATCGGGAAATGAGGTTACCGGACTTGCGGGAAACTCATACCAATATATGGGGGCAGATGAAGTAAAATTCATCGGGAAGGACAAAATGGATATTATTGAGCCTGCGTTACGTGGACTCAATAAATTTCAACATTCAGCATATTATCGCGGAACGTGTTACACTACCGATTTACCCAACTTGGGTAAAGGCGATGATCCGTGGATTTTGGACCGTAGGAAGGAAATGAATTTGGACCAGGCGAGAGTTGCTTATTATTGCGGGTATGCTTATTACCAAAATGAAGGGAAATTAGCAACTGCATTAAAATACAAAAATAAAGCTGAAGTAAGAAAGTGTATAAGAGCTCGGGTGCGGCTTTATTCGGAATGGTTGAGAGTTCGCAAAAATCTATCCTATTTTTTAGTTACATCATCATTTTCGAATGTTGATGCACTTACTTTAGAATATCTGAAGGATCTTCTGAAAAAATTGGGATGGGAAGAATTTAAGCAAAGCGTTCTTTCCATAAAAGGGGGTGTTGAAGATGGAGAAAAGTTTTATTCCGGACTTTGCGAGGACCATTTTTTTAGGGATGGCATAAATGAAGATTATGATCATTCCCTTAGTTTGAATGAAGAGGCAAACTGTAATATTCTTCGGTACCTAGATCCGCATGCAGAATTGGATGCGGGTGTAGATTTTGGAAAAATGCTGAGTATGGTAATTGCTCAGGAGCGTGGAAACGAATTGCGTTGTCTGAAGAATATTTACAAACTGGTACCGGAGAGCTCCAGAGAATTAGCAGATCACTTTATCAGGTTTTTTGCACCGCATAAAAACAAGGTTCTGAATATGTATTACGATCGTAGCGGAAACCAATACCAAAGCTCTGGCCGTGATTGGGCTACGGAGTTAAAAGATTGTATTGAAATTGATAGCACAGGAAAACGTACAGGCTGGAGAGTGAATTTAATGAGCAAGGAGCAGGCTACCATTTATCAATCTCAGGAATTCTATTTTATGAAGAATATCCTGTCCGGGCAAATGGAAGAATTGCCAAAATTATTGATTTGCGTTTACCAATGTCGCGAGCTAAAGTCTTCACTGGAGCTGACGAAAATTGAGCAGAAAAAAGATAAAAAAGGAAGCATTCAGATCCATAAAAATAAGAGCAGTGAAAAACTGCCGTTGCATCAACTACCAATGAATTCTACAAATATGGGCGATGGTTTTAAATATTTGATGTACAGGAAGAAATGGGCGAATGTTTCTAGCCGGAAAACTAGTGTTATTAATACGCAGTTGGATGGGATGTAGTTGCTATATTCGGAAAATCATGTACATTTGTGCTCAATCCCTAACCAAAAGTGTTATTTTAAACTTTAACGTTTGTTATTCGTCTAAAGTTTTATTAATACACCACTTAACAAAATAAAATTTTGTTACATTTAACTCAAATATTCTTTTACTATGGGTATGTCTCTTAAAATTACACCCTCTGAAAATGTCCATACAATGGACACTCTTCGGATTAAAGGTGATAAATTAGAAGCTAAACTGAACATTATTTCTGGAAAACAGGGTGAATTCTTTTTATCATATTCACCATCCTTAAAAATTTCTGGTTTTGGAGATACTAAAGAGGAAGCAATGGAATTTATTAAAATGGAATTGCAAGGTTTCTGTGAAGACATTTACTCAATGAATAATAAAGAAAGAGAAAATTATATTCTTTCATTGGGTTTCAAAAAGGAAAAATTTCACGCAAAAAATTTCTCGAAAGCATATGTGGATGAGAATGGTCGATTACAAGATTTCGATGAAGGAACTGTAAAGTTAGAAATTCTTGAAACCGCCTAATTAATGAGTGGTTATCGTCCGATAAAAACAAAAATTTTCCTTAAGTTTCTTGAGTATCATAAATGCTATCGACATAATCAAATTAAAGGTTCTCATTATTATTGGAAAAGACCTGGTCTAACAAGAAGGATTGTTGTCAGGGAAAATGATAAGGATATTCCTCCCCTGCATATTCAAACCAATCTTGAGACATTAGGATTGTCTTTTAAAGATTTAGAAGACTTTATGCTTAAAAAGCATAAAAAGAAAAAAAAATAAAAACGCCTTACTATTTTAAAGTAAGGCGTTTCCAGAATAATATTAGGGAGTAATTAAAAATTTCTGTTTTGTCTGAGGCGGATGTATCTATAGACTAAAATCACAATTAAAAGTACGAAAATAATTAATATAAATGTTGAAAAATCAACATCCTCAAGAGGTCCAGGTCGGGTTATTTTCGTTTTATCTGCCATTATTTAGAATTACTATTCTTGTAATCTTTGATACAATCATTAATTTTTAGTCTCAATCCTTTATCGCAAATGTATCCTTCCAAAAGAGTATATAAATCAAAACTTCCCACTGATCCTCTAATTTGTAACTCATCAGTAAATTTTATTGTCGCTTCCCTAATTTGAAGCTTTTGTATATGTCCTAAATGATTGGTTGTGTCAGCCATTGTAAAATTTTTTTAGTAAAGATAAATAAAAACGCCTTACGATTGCAGCGTAAGGCGTTCACGGAAAACAACAAAAAGAGGATCTTAATCCTCTTTGTTGATTTTATAGACAAATGGAGTTTTAGTTTTCCAATAGTCGTGGTTTATTATGTAGCTGTTCCAAGGAGTATTCATTTGCAGGGTGTCCATATGGTGCACTTCGGCGTGTATGCCGTGCATCGCCAAGTTTATGCAGGTCATTTTTATACACATATGGTCTTTATCTTGGGCTACGTAGTAGTTACCGGGAGCGTGTATATGAGCTGCTAAAATCATACGGCCACTGCCACAGGTGGGTTCGTTTATATTCTTGCCAAATGTTCCTTTTGGAATTATCATTTGAGCGCATATTGTGCATAGTGCTTCTGGAGTGAAGAATTGCCCAAGGCCACTTTTTTTATAGTTGCCGGCAATGGCTTCATAAAAAGAGCCGAGAGGGTCTGTCCATTCGCCCGCTATGCGGGCGTTTTCATAAATAATGAACAAACTGCCAAGCATTTTGGGAAATCTATTTATCTCGTCTTCGCTGTATTTTCTTATGGTATCTAGATACCAGGACTCTTGTGTTTGTCGGGCGAGCACGCAAAAAACAAGGGTTAGAAAATCGTCGAAGACGCGCGCGGCATCGTGGCGCATTGCTATAAAGTTAAAGAGGGAGTTAAACTCCCTCAATTCCTGTGGTATATCTCTCGTTTTAGCCATTATCTGTATTTTTTAATGGCTGAACCTGTGCATTACTGAAAATAAAGCTAACAGGGTAAAAAGTGCCGTTTTCGCTGTCGTCGTTCTCGATTACTGGCTTTACTTCTCCGTTTTTATCTTCCTGTTTTGGTCTGCCCCAAACTAAAAAAGCTGTTTCGCCCTTCTTCACTACAAAACCATCTTTTATCCAGCCTTTGAAGCTTTTAAATTCTTGGTGGGTTTTGTTTTTGTAAAAAGTTTCAATGATTATATCATTAATTGTCTTTTCTTCCTCTCCTGCCAATTCTCGAATTTCTTTTGCCTGTGCAGATAGGATTTTTAAACGGTTTCTTTTTTCTTGGATTGTTTCCTTTGCTGTTGTTATTTCTGTTGTTTCCATGATAATTGTGTTAAAAATTTATATTTGATTTTCATCTGCGAAACTGAAATAGCTTTCAGTTGTTACTATTAAATGGTCTAGTACTTTTATGTCTAAAAGTTCTCCCGCATCTTTTAATTTTTTGGTTAGTGAAATATCTGCTTGGCTTGGTTTTAGTGTTCCGCTTGGGTGGTTGTGTGCCAATATCATCCCAACGGCATGAGTTTTTAAACCTAATTGAAAAACTAGCCGAACGTCTACCACTGTGCCAGTAATACCTCCTTCTGAAATTTTTGAAATTCCTAGTACTTCATTGGAATTATTAAGTAGAATTATAAAAAAGGCTTCTTTGTAGTCGATTAAATCGCCGATTGCGGTTTTTGCTATTTCGTAAGCATCCCGGGAGGATGTAATTTTTGGGCGTTCGTTCTTTGGGGTGGCGTTTTTATATCTAATTTCCACTTCCTGTATGTAAAAAAGTTTCTCTGCAGTCATAACTAAAAAATGTATTCGTTAAAATCGTTTTTTTGTGGCTCTGCTTCGGCTGTAAAAAGTTCAGCTATCGCTTGGGCTTTGTTAAATGCTGTTTTGCATTTCTCTTTAAAAAATTGATAATCTTGGTAATTGAAGAGTGAAGAAAAACCCTGTTTTTGTAGAATGCGTTTTACTTGTTCGGAAAGTAAAAAAGGGTTAGCTTTGGCTTTAATTATAGTGTTGTTTTCCATGATACTATGATGTGTTAAATTAAACCCCCTTTTTCCCTGCAACGGTCGAAGGGGGTTCTTTGATTAATCAAATATTGAATTTTAGTACTTCTGCGTTTGCTTTCTCTAGCAAATCAGCGGTTTCCGCTTCAATTACTAAAAGCACTTTGTTAATTACTCTTTCGTTTGAAATTCCGAATTTGTAACCATTTTGGGCGACAAAATCCATTCTTGTGGCGGTTTGGTCGTTACCTGCCAAAAAATTGGTTAAATCGTCGTATTTGCTTTTAATGGTTTTTTGCTTTTCTGCTAGAATGTTAAAAGTTTCTAGTTTTGAAATTCTCCCTTCTGCGGTTGGGTTTAAAATTTGTTCAACTGTTGCACTGGCATTTTTTACAATTTCCATTTTTGCCTTTGGCGTTTGTGCTTCCTGGTCTGCCTGTTTTGGCTCTACCTTTGGCGTTCCGTTTTTAGGGGTTACACTTTTTTTTGTTTCTGTGGCTTTCGCCTCTTTCACTTTTTCCATTTTGTAAAGATTTAAGGGTTATTATTATAATATAAATATACAAAATATTGTCGTATTATACGACAAATAAAGCAACAAAAACCCAGTATTTACAGGGGTTAACGCTAATTTAAATAGATTCTAAATAATATATTTTTAGATTATTTCTTTCTTTATTTTAAAGGAGTTTTTAAAATACTAAAAACTTAAAACGCTGAAAATCAGCAAAAAAACCCCACCAAAAAACGCAAGGCGGTTTTTTGTGTGGCTCTCGATACCGTCCCGCTGAAAGCTGTATTTACAATTGCACAAAGCAAAAAATCTTAGATATATGGTTAACCCTTGTAAACATTGGCGCTCCGCGCCCAACCACTTATAGCTTAACCACTATTACTCCCTTTAGAGTTTTAGTGGTTATAACCATATTATTGTTGTCACAAGCTACCCAACCATTATGTTATATAATTGTTGAATGATTGCAATTGCACATTATAAAGCTTTAGCACAAATGAGGAAGTTGTCCGCGGACAATATCCCATTTTCATTTTCCTATTTGAGTTGCAACTTATCGCTCAACAAGAGTGATGGATTCAAGGAGATTAAGAAGGCAAAGCTTCGGGTGGGATTATCATCAGACAACGGTATTAAATCTCGTAGCCTTATAGGTTACATAGACCTTGAAACAAACGAAAACCGTTGGTTCTATCTGCCGTTGCTAACATCGTTTAACCAATACGAAATCAAATGTTCGAAGTAGAAATGTTCCGCGATAATGGCGGCTTAGTTACAACCAGTGAGGCTTCATTTACCTTTGAAGCCGTTGAGAACCCCAGAGAGTTAGACAACAAACGGACTGAGGGTACGTCGTTGGATTGGACAAATCAAGACTATCAATTAGAGCAGTATACCGTATTCCCTTATGGTAGCACAGATGATCTTCCACAGACTATTAGAGATGTAGTCCAAGAAAACTACATTGCACCAGGTATATTAAAGAAGAAGACGCAATTACTATGGGGTAAAGGTCCTAAGCTTTATGTAGAGGACTACGATGATAAAGGTGTACTCGTAAAGAAATGGGTAAAGGATCCAGTCATTACAAAATGGCTCGAGAGTTGGGATGCAGACAAATACCTAATGAAAGCCTGTGTAGACTTCCATTATATAGAATGCGTTGGTACTATGATATATTTAGATAGGTCCTCACGCATTGGCTTATCCCCTAAGATTGCAAAGCTGGAGCATCGTAATGCCAATAATCACAGATTAGCCAAATTAACATCAAATCCTGATAAGGAAGCTACTCACTGTATCTATACTCCTAACTTCAATCGTCATCACCAAAGAAGCACAGAGCACAGCGTATATCCGCTCTTCGATTACAACAATCCATTCAAACATAAGAACGCATACTTCTACAGCAATATGTATAGCTTTTGCAGTGATTACTATGCGGTGCCAGATTTATACGGTTCGTTGGAATGGTTGCGCCGTTCTACGGCCGTGCCTTTGATTCTAAAGGCATTTGCCAAAAATAGTATCAACGTTAAGTATCACGTTATTTCTCCCCAGGCATTTTGGGATGCAATGGAAAAAGAATTAAAAGAAAAGTGTTCTGCAGATAATAAAAAATACGAAGCTTCAATGCTTCTTGCAGAACGTACAAAATATTTACGTAAAGTAACCAAAGCATTATCTGGAGCAGACAACACAGGAAAATTCTGGCATACGGTAAAGTATGTTGAAGTTGAAGGCAATAATATTTTAGAACACGGTTGGGAGATTAAGGAAATACCAGGTAACCTTAAAGATTTGGTTACTTCAAACCTAGAAATTAGCAAAGAAGCAAACAGATCTGTTGCCGCAGGCGTTGGAATGCACCCAGCATTAGGTGGTGCGGGTGAAAGCGGAAAGTCTGACTCAGGTTCAGAGCAGCTGTACGCACTTAAAAACTATCTAATTACCGGAATTGATATTCCAGAAATGATTGTGTGTAAGGCTCTCAATTACGCCATCAAAGCCAACTGGCCAGAAAAGGAAGTTAAAATTGGATTTTATCACATCGCCCCACAACGTGAGGAAGATATATCAAGCAGCGAACGCACTAAAGAAAAAGTATAATGAAACTACTATTTAACAAAGAAGGCGCCGATTTCAGCAAGGAATTTAAAGATATTCTTCCTTTTGTAGATGCTGATTTCAAATTCGAAAAAATGTTACCAGATCTTCGCAATGCCACTCGTGAAGTTGCTGGATTCTTAGGTAATACTACCTACCTAGAAATAGTCAATACCTATGAAGGTGAATTCGACAAAGCTTCCACAGCTGGGCAAATTGTAATTTTTGCACAGACTGCCATTGCTACAATGGGATACAGAACCTTTGCGCCAGTCAATGATCTTCAGCACGGTAAAAATGGCCGTAAAATGCTAACCAGTGAGGATAGCAAAACGCCATTTGAATGGATGATGGTGAATAGCAATGACGAATTGGAGCGCCGCTCCTTTCGTGCTATGGACGAATTAATAAATCTTTTGGATGAGAGCTCAGCCACTTGGAAAGCTTCAGAAAATTACAAAGCATCACACCGTTTATTCGTGCGTACAGTGACAGAATTCAACCAATTCTATACCATTAATTCCAGATATCTTTTAGAAAAACTTTCCCCCGGACTCGCCATTGCCGAAAAACGTTTAATCGTTCCTAGAATTGGTGCCGCAGCCTTCGATGCCTTAAAGGAAAAAAGAAAAACCAATGCGGTTCTTTCTGCAGAAGAAGGGATTCTGTTATTATTAATTCAGGAAGCAACTGCCTATGCGGCTCTAGCTTGGGGTATTATTCGCCTGCAGGTCACACTATTTCCAGATAGTATTGCACAAGCTGTGCGCGGCGATCGTGCTACTATCAATGGCAGAATGCCTGTGGTAAATAATGCTCTTGACCAACTGGAGCAAAAATTCAAACAAGATGCCGAAGCTGTGCTATTAGATATTGAAGCTTTGGTAAAAGTGCCAGATTCCCCAAGTACACCAGATGTAAATAAAATACCGGAAGAAGACAACTTTGGTTTTGCAACCGATGATGGTTTTGTAGGCTAAAAAATTCACTTATAAGTTAACTCTCACAATATGATTAAAGCAATAATTAAATTCTTTCAGCGCATTCGGCGCCGTTGGTTTTTAGCTAAACAGGCAAAAGCCCTTCAACCAGTCGTAGATCAAATGATTGCCGACCGTAAAGCTTTGCGGAGCGACATCAATAAATTTCTTCGGAAATATTTTGGTGTAGATGCCAGGAGTAAATATATCCCTGCCGACTTCAAAAATAAGGAAGAAGTGAAATTAGCAATTTTGGATAAATTCAGTCCAAGAATGGAAGATCTTAATGTAACCTACGAGCAGCTTTTTAAATGAAGGAATATCCCGAAATATTGCCACTTTTTCAACCAGATCTAAACAGGCATTTGTACTTACCCCTATCTTTAAGTAAGCTAGACCAACGGCAGTATATTGAATTCTTTGGCCTGTTGTACCAAATGGAGCAAAAGCAGATTGACTATTATGAATTTTCGTCATTGGTTGTCTACGCTTTACTGGATATGAAAAAAGGTTCCCGCAAGATTGGAGCTGAAGCGATCGAGGAAGCAATGAGCAATATTGCTCAGCTGTCTGAATTTATTGAAGCTTATTTCGATAAGAATGAAAATTTACTTTCCTTAAAATTGGAGTATTCCAAAAACCATATTGAGTTTGTAAATCTTCCGTTCAATAAAATCTACTATGGGCCCAAACTTTATTTTGGCGATGTAGATTTTGGCGAGTATGAAGACGGACTTAACCGTTTTCTGCAATATAATGAAACGCCATCGCGCCAATTGCTGCAGGAATTAATGGCTACGTTTTATAGAGAAAAAAAGGATGGCAAACGGTACGCTTATTTAGCGTCAGAAATTGAGGAAGTGGCACATAGTTTTTCAAATGTGCCTATGGGTGCGCTCTATGGCTTTTATTACAATTTTGCAGCCTTCCATACCTATTTCAGTAGTTCGCAAGTGTATTACAATGGCCAGATAATAGATCTATCTATTCTCTTTACCAACCAACCAATGGACGAGGGCAGTAGTTACGAAAGCCCCTACCCTTCCCTTGGCATAAAAAGCACCGGAATAGAGATTGCAAAAACAGGCGTTTTGGGCAATTTGCAGGAAGTGCGCAGCACAAAGCTCTGGGAGGTGGCTTTGTTGCTTTACGATATGCGAAAAAAAGATTTGGACGAACGCGCCAGACAGGAACAGGCTAAAAAGAAGAACTAATGGCATTAATTAAGGATATAAAAAACTATGCGGAGGAGATTCAGGCGCAAATAGCCGGTATTAATCTCAATAAAATGGTTACTTCAGAGAAGCAATTAACCAAATATATTACTGATTTGGAAAGGGATGATAATGCCCTTATGTTGGTTTTGGTGCCAAACTTTGGCAATAATAGCCCTGCCAATGCAGATATGTTTAAGCTAAAAGGCTTCACGGAAATTATGATTTTGGAAAAAACAGATTTTTCAGAGCTTACCGATGAAGAATTTGTAAACCAAACCGATCGTCTTTTTGCTATTGCGCAGGCAGTAGTCGCAAAATTACTGGAAGACCATACCGAAGGTTGTGGCATCATGCGTTTTTTAGATCCAACCAGTATACAGATTGTAGACGTGTACGATAATAGCCAATGCAATGGTTGGACGGTTATTTTTACATTTGATAATTAGTGTTATTTGTCGTATATTGCGACAAATAACACTATTATGACTGATATTGAAATTGAAAATGCGGTAAAAAAGGCATTAGCAACCCCAGAATTGGCCGCTAAAATAGATCGTAGATTAAAATACGATTTACTTAACCAGGATAAACGCATTGTGAGTATGGCCAAAAAACTCTTGGCACTTTCACAGGCAGATATGTTACAATTAAAAGATGGCACAAAATGATGATGTACTAAAAGGCCGTTTCATTTCTCGCATACTTCGCGAGGAAGGCCAACATATAGAGCAGGCCAAGCAAAAGGTAGTTTCTACCTTTGCCAGCCGCAATCTGTTTGCAGCTCGGTACACCAATAACGATTCTACACTTACAATGACGCACCCCATTGCGCTCCGGTTTATAGATATGAAAACCAGGAATACCAAAAAGGGCAAAGTGCGCAAAAAAGCACATCCTGTGCACAATAAAATTTTAATGGGCCACGCAAACAATGTAGTGCGCCGAATTTCTTTCGAATATACTTCTGAGATGAAGGAGATGCTCTTAAAAGATTTTCCTCAATCTTTATAGTTTTCTGTTATATTGGTTTTTAATTTTAATTTACCAATTTATGAATGCAAATCTTAAGAGTTGGGAAGAGGAATTACTATCAATGGATTCCTCAGAAAACCACAAACAAACCTTATTCGAAATTGAAATGGCTATACTTGAAAGCCCGGAGGCAGACTGCAAGGGTTTTAGGCTAAAAGTGTTCTGGCTACTGCGGCATTTCGCCAAGCTAGTGTAACTAATTTTCTCCCCAATTAATTTACTATATTTATCATTCTAACCAATATCTTAATTATGGAATATGTAGTAATCGCTATATTATTAGTGTGGATCATAATGCTTTATGTGAAAATAGATGGATTGAAAAAAGTCCCAAAAAAGGAAACTATACCTCTAAAGAACTCCAGATCTAAAGATGAATATAAAACGCTTCGTGATGAACCAGACTACCTACAATTTGAAAAACAAAGGTTAAAGGAACAGAAAAGTGCTCCTCCTGAAAAGCCAATTGTAAAAAAATCTTCAAGTAATTTTGGAAATCCCAATAATGATTTAACACAAGAAGAATTACTGCGCCATATGGGAAATAAAATTCCTTCAGAATATCTACGGCCAAAAAAAAATATTAAAGATTCCACCCATTATTTTTATGGAAAAAAAGTATGTATTACAGGCGAGTTTAAAGCATTCCCAGTAAGGGCTGAGCTGGCTAAATATTTATGGGAGCTTGGAACTGATGTTGATACACAAGTAGGCCCCACATTAGATTATTTAATTTGCGGAGATTATTCAGGACCATCAAAATGCGCAAAAGCTAAAGATCAAGGTGTGGAAATAATCTATGAAGATGATCTTATTCAATTACTACCAAATTTTAAATCTAAATATTTATAACATTTATTATGAAAAAAATTACCTTCTTGGCACTTCTCGTGCTTGCTTTGGTCGCCTGTAAAAAAACATCTGAAAGATTAAATGAAAGTAAAAGTGCAGGACTGGCTAATCGTTCTGATGCAGAGCTAGTATTTGATATAATCGAAACAAAACACCGTGATTTCGAAAAAAAATTTCAGGAAGTTCCCTTTAACCTAGATTCTATTAGAAAAGAATATAAATCCAGAAAGGACAGTGTTTCATATTTGGTGAAGACCGATAGTATTTTGGATTTGATGTTAAAAGAAAAAGCTTCCGGCTCTCTTAAAAAATTGTTTGCTCGAAAAGAAAGATTAGAAAAAAACTTTCGTTTAGAAGCAGATGAATTTAACAATACTGCATATTATCAGCATAAAAGGTGGGGACGATATTGGCCTAACAGGAAAACTTTAACGGCCACAGTCTCCTCTCAGGGAAATATTTGGTTTAAAAGTAATTATTTTGCTGATGATTGGTTATTCCATACATCAATTAAAGTTTTAATCGACGGCCAGGCATTTCAATCTGAAATTGTAGAAACTTATGAAGATAGAAACAAACGTGATAATAAAGGAGGTTCAATCTGGGAAGTAATTACTTATAGTGATTCATCTATTTTAGAAAAAATTGCCTTTAATGCAGATAAAGAAATTAAGGTGAGATTTCAGGGAGAATTTTATAATGACATTACTTTAGCAAATGCTGATAAAGAAGCTTTGAAAGATTGTCTGGAATTGTCGATTTTAATTAAAAGGATTAGGTCTATTCAGTAAATCTATATAACGTTATATTTAATTTAAAATATACTATCTTTACGTTGCAGAACAATTCAAATATGATCCTAAACAATTTTAATCTAGCCCAAGAGAGAGCCAGTAACCGGCTGGTAACTACACTCTATTTGATGTTGTTCTGCAGCTCTCTTGGGTCTATTAAACCTATGTTATGCAGAACAACATCACGGAATTTTACCGAAACAAAACCGATTTAATTTCTATTGAAGGTATAGAAGTAGACGAAGGTTCCCTTTGGAAACTTGATAGAACCCAAGATTTATTAATTTTGGAAGACGAAGACCAGTACGCAACTGCACAACTGGACGACAATTTTGCTGAAGCACTTTAATTTTTAAATTGACTCCTCCCCACTGTGTTCTTCTATGCAGTGGGTTTTTTTGTTGTCACAACTTTTCACCCTTGCATTTTCTAACATTGAGGTAAAATCTACCCTCAATGGCAAAGCGAATAGTCGATGAAGAAATGCGTTTTTCAATTGTTGTCAACGGCAACGAGGCGCAGGCTGAACTTTTTAAATTAGAAAAATCTACTAGAGAACTAACCGCTTCAAATAAAGAGCTTCGTGCAGAACGTGCAAAACTGCAAGCAGCTGGCAAACGAGATTCGGTAGAATATCGTGCCCTTTCTGCCGAAATTACCAAGAATAGCCAAACCATAGAAGTTAATAAAAACCGTATGGCCGCGCTCCAAAAGGAGATTGGCATTACAGGTTTAACGATGAGTCAACTGCGTCAAAAGGCGTCGTTATTAAGGTTGCAACTACTTAATGTTGTTCCTGGCTCTACAGATTTCGATCGCTTAAATGCAGATTTGCGAGAGGTTAACGCACGAATGGCGCAACTTCGCAATGGAGCTAAGTTAACGGAAGGTAGCTTATCTAGGGTAGCCAATAGTTTTAACAAATATCAGGCGCTTGCACTTGGTATTGTAGCATCGCTTACTGGCGTTATTCTTACAATGCAAAAGGTTATCGATTACAACGGTAAACTTTCAGATGCCCAGAGCGATGTAATGAAAACTACGGGCCTATCTGCAGACGAAGTAGATAGGCTTTCCGCATCCTTTGGCGCACTAAAAACACGAACCACCAGAATTGATTTATTAGAACTAGCAGAGGAAGCTGGCCGTCTAGGAATAGAAGGAACTGCAAATATTAAAGCCTTTGTAGAGCAAGCCAATAAAATGAAGGTTGCCTTGGGCGATGATCTTTCTACCGAGCAGATCCGCGAGGTAGGTAAAATGGTGAACATTTATAAAGTAGGCGAAGCAACGGGCAAAGACTTTGCCGGAGCGATGGATGCACTTGGTTCCGCCATTAATGAGGTGTCTGCCTCTGGCGCAAACCAAGCAGGCTTCTTGGTAGAATACCTAAAACGGCAAGCGGGTATTGCCGCACAAACCAAACTTTCTGCTGCAGATAATATTGGGTATGCTGCCAGTTTTGACGAAGTGGGCCAAAGTGTAGAGGTGTCGGCAACAGCTATGAACAAAGTGTTTATAGATATGTTTTCCAATACCGCAGAGTATGCCAAAATAGCCGGAATGAGCCTTACCGAATTTAAACAGTTATTGGCTACAGATGCAAACGAAGCGATGATTCGTTTCCTTGAAGGATTAAAGGGAAATAACGATGGCCTCGAGGTTATGGTCAAAAAAATGGAGGAACTTGACGCTGGTGGCACGCGTGGCGTACAGGCATTGGCGGCACTTGCAAGCAATACAGACTTACTTCGCAAACGTCAGGAGCAAGCTAATGAGGCGCAAACGGAAGCGATTTCTTTAACAGATGAATATAACTTAAAAAACAACAACCTTGCGGCCGTTATAGATAAAGTAAGTAAACGTTTTCAAGGGATGCTTGCCAGTAAAGCAACTACCAATATGCTGACGGGTTTAACCGTGATTTTTGGTAGGTTAATTGGAGCGCTGCAATCTGTAAATACCGAATTTAAAAATGAAACCAAAGCCTCATACGATTCAGCGGTGGCCAATAGAAAATTGGCAGATGAAAGCCAAGTGCTATTAAATAGGTACGAAGAACTTACCGCTGACGGTATTGAACCCACAGGTGAAGCCAAGGCGGAACTGGATATTATTACCTTAAAGTTAAAAGATCGATTGGGCGAATCTGTAATGGCCATCGATAAAGAAACTGGAGCGTATATTTTAAATACCGAAGCTGTTCGGGCACACATTAAAATGAAGCGCCTAGCTGCAGATGATGAAGCTGCTACTCTTGCATCCAGATTAGTGGGGGTTAAAGAAGAGCAAAAATTGTTAGCAGTACGCCAGCGCGATGCGCAAAAGGAATTTGAATTGCGCAAAAAACAATTTGATGCAAAATATGGCGAAGATGTAAGGGAAATTAGGGCAGCTCGCGATATTACCGAAGTAGAGAAACAAAAACTTTTAGAACGCTTAGATGGCTACAACGAGGTTTACGAGGCTCGATCAAGATACAACCGGATAAACACAGAAATTGAGGAGCAACTAAATCGTGAAATAGATTTAACCCAAAAATTAAAGGATCTTAATTTTTCTGCAGACGATGCCACAAACCTAATAAACCCAACGGAAGAAGGACCAAAGGAGGGCGATACAAAAGTATTGGGTGATGAAACCTTCATTTTCCGTAATGGTAAGTGGGAGTTGGTAACCTACCGACCTACCACAACAACAGGCGATCAAAAGAAAAAAGCGGAGAAGGATGAATCTATTGAAATCCTACGCCAAAATCTACTCCTAAAAGCACAGCTTATAGATGATGCTTTTTTAAAGGAGCTGGCAGTTTTTGATATTCAGCATGATATTAAAATGCAGACACTTCGGGAGCAGTTGGCTACCGAAAAAAATCTTTCCGAAAATCAGATTAAGGCAAATGCCGCTATAAATGAGCAGTTGTTATTAGAACAACAAATTTATGAAAGTGAACGCGGGGCATTTGTAATTAAAGGCATTACGGCACAGCTAAAAGCGGAAGAGGATAGCTACCAACGTAAAAAAACATTAAGGGAAACGAAGTTTGCGGAGGAATTGGCTGCGTATGGCACCAATGAGGAAGCCCGGGCTGAGTTACAAAAATTACATAATGCCGAAGAATTAGAAGAAGAAACGCGGCATTTAAAGGAATTGATTCGCCAATTTAAAGAAATTACCGATCAAGGTAGTTTTGGCGGCTTTGATTTGGAGATACTTACTCCAGAGCAACAAGAGGAGATTAAAAAGCTGCTCGATGAAATTAAACATAAACTTGCGCAAGTTGCTGCGGCCAAAGCATCGATAGGCGGTTCTGGCGATGCCGATGGTTTGGACCTTGGTATAGGCGGAAAACTAGATATTTTAGGATTTACGGCCCAAGATTGGGTGGATGCTTTTGAAAACCTTGATACTGTAGAAGGGAAAATTCAGGCTGCAGGTATGGCGGTTCAAGCCTTTATGAACGCCTGGGGAATGTATCACGAATTTGTATCTGCCAATGAAAATAGGCATATGCGCGAATTTGAGGTTCGCCAAAACAGGGAAAAGCGAACGCTAAAAAATAACCTAGATTCTAAAATGATCAACCAGCGTCAGTATGACCAGGCGCTTGGTTCATTGGAAGATGAAATGGATAAGCGCAAGGCGGAACTGGATTACAAACAGGCCAAACGTGCGTGGCAAATGCAGTTAACCCAAGCTTTTGCCAACACTGCATTAGGTGTTACCCAAGCTTTAGCAGGGAGCCCGCCGCCTGCTAGTTTTATTTTAGCAGGTATTGTTGGCTCGCTGGGTTTAATCCAATCGGGAATGATTGCAGCGAACAAACCAGTAAAGGGATATGAGCAAGGCTATGGCTATGATACTTTCCCTGTAGAACGCGAGCAAGACGGCAAAATATTTAATGCCACGTATGGTGGTGCACCAAAAAGCGGTATGGTTAGCAAGCCTACAATTTTAGTGGGCGAGATGCCGGAGCTTATTATTAGCAATCCAGACCTTAAAAAATTTGATCCTGCAGTAACAGCTTCCATTGGCCGCGAAATACGCCGCGTTCGTGGGTTCGAAAGTGGCTATACATCGCCCGCGGTTAAAAATGCCGAAAGTCCGGCCGTTACTACACAAGATAACAGCGAAACAACTGCCGTTTTAGTGAGGGTAGCTACAAGTATGGAAAAACTTGACGAAAATGGCGTTACCGCATACTTAGTGCGCGATATGGAAAATGCTAAAAAAATACAGGACGATCTGGATAAATTAAAAAAATACAAACAAAAAAGCCAAATATAATGTTCCAAGTATATACAGATAACGTAGTTTTTGAAGATGGCACCGCTAATATAGTTTGCAATTTGGTGCATCAATATTTAATAGAAAAACTTGATGCGGGTACCATCGCGGCAAATTTTGCACTAACCGGAATGACTGCACGAATTATTCAGGGAGATCCTGCCGAACCTATTACGGTAATTTCCTTTGCAACTACTCAGGATGATATTTTCAGCTATTGTATAGATGGCCTTAAAAAGTTTTTAAATGCTTCTGGCGCCGTTTTATTTGACGATCAAGTGCAGCTTGTTTATAACGATTCTATTTTTTTGGAATTCTGGCACTTGGATAGCCTTGGAACCTTAATAACAGAAAATGATATTGTAATGCAGGATAAAGCCAATATTCCCGCCTATATAATTTAAGACTATGTATAATATTCAGCTTTCACCTTCGCCTTCTTTTAATACTAATGTTGCAAGTAAACTGCCGCAAACAGGCTGGATTTTTAATCCAGGTACACCGTATAATATCTACAGCTTTATTGGTTTGCCAA
>CAXBDO010000004.1:0-23211 GCA_963974165.1 uncultured Aequorivita sp. | reverse complement strand
CGGATTATTGCGCAGATCTAGCACCAATTTCTTAATGCCTTGGTCTTTTAATTTTTCAAGGGCCGTTTCAAATTCCTTAAAAGTTGTTTCAGAAAAACGGTTTATTTTAATGTAGCCCACATCGTCCTGGATAACGTAGGATGCATCTACACTAACAAGTGGGACTTGCTTTCGTCTAACCTTGAATTCAATTACCTTTTTTTCGCTTGGCCTATAAACATCGAGTGCCACTTTGCTGTTAATTTCGCCCTTTAAATAATCGGATATACTATCTCGCTGCACCAATTCGCCAAAGAGTTTTTTGCCATCGGCATAGATAATTCTGTCGCCGCCCCTAATGCCGGCTTTTTCTGCAGGGCCACCTTCAATGGCGCGTATTACTGCAATGCTATCATTATAAATATAAAAACTTACGCCTATACCAATAAAGGCCCCACGCATATCGTCTGCGCTGTGCTGGTATTCTTTTTTTGGAATATAAACGGAATGGGGATCTAGGTTTTCTAGAATTCCATAGACGGTAACATCTACTATACTGTCTGTATTTACCTTGTCTACGTATTCATAATCTATGTAATCTATAAGCCTGTTAAGCTTATCTTTTTTTGAACTTGTGGCAAATATTTTTTCGGTATTGTCGCTAAAATTCAACTTCGACCCAATAAATACACCTATGGCCAAGGCCAGACCAATCCATAGGGGCAAATATTTTTTTTGTTTGCTAAGCGTTGTCGAAGTTTCGTTTTCCATTATTCTATTTCCAAATCTGAAATATGCTGTATGCTTACCCCTGCCTTTTCCAGAAAGGCAATGCCTGAATTGTCTTTATATTCATTAAGATAGACCATTCTTTTAATTCCTGCTTGGTGTATTAATTTGCTGCATTCCTTACAAGGCGACATAGTGATGTATAGGGTAGCGCCTTGACAGGCTTGGGTGCTGGAAGCTACTTTTAAAATTGCGTTTGCCTCGGCGTGCAGTACGTACCATTTTGTATAGCCTTCTTCATCTTCGCAAATGTTCTCAAAACCTGTGGGAGTGCCGTTATAACCATCGCTTATAATCATTTTGTCTTTCACAATAAGCGCGCCAACCTGTTTTCGTTTGCAATAGGAAAGTTTGCTCCACTCCTGTGCCATTCGCAGATAGGCAATATCGTACTTGCGTTGTTTACTGTCTTTCATTATAATATTTTCGAGAATAGGAAGATGGAATGCCAAATTTAATTAATTCGGTTGGATTGCAAATTGTTAGGGGCATTTCATACTCTATAAATAGACAACGAAATTACTTGGAAGTTACGCCACTGCCAAAAAAAATGTTGTTAACTTATTGCCAAAGTAGGAGTCGATGTGTCGTTGGGTTTGTTGGGCTTTTGATTCAAGCCAGTCTCAAAAAATCCAATTATTGATTAACATTGGAATCACCATTCCTATAACCAGTGAAGAAATTACCAAGACCCAATCTTTTTTATTGAAACGGAATATGGTCTGAAAAATGAATGCTATAATTAGAAAGGCAATAACTACCGCTATTTGTGCAGCTTCAATTCCTAGGGCAAACTCCAATAAGGGCAATAATTCCCTGCCACTGTCCAGCTTTGTAAAAAATGAAGCAAAACCTAGGCCATGTATTATTCCGAAAAAGATGGTGGTTATATAAAGTATACCCATTTTTTCCATTTTCTTTTCCTTCCCGGCAGTAAATAAATTAAAAAGTGCGGTAACCAAAATCGTTAATGGAATTAAAAACTCAATAACTTTTGAAGAAACACTTATAATATTATAACTGGCAAGTAGTAGGGAAAAGGTATGGCCAATGGTAAACATGGTTACCAAAACCAAGAGCTTTTTCCAGGACGAAAAAGTATAGGCGGCACAAAGTACTATTAAGAATAAAATATGGTCGTAGGCTTTCCAGTCTAAAACGTGGTGCAGCCCAAGATTAAAATACAGCCAGAAGTCAGACATTGCGGGAAAAGGTTTTCAGGGTTGGCCAAATATAGGCATTGTAATGAAGATTTCATATATTTAAATAGAATTCTAAATTTTTCAATAATGAATAAATTTGCATTTCTACTATTTGGCTTATTTATGACTTTCCAGGCGCTCGCTCAAAATCCAGACCCCGAGCTTTTTAAAACTTGGGAGCTTTATAAAATTATACCCGATTTTGGCTTTCCAGTTATTGTTTCAGAAATTGACCCTCCCATTAATCCTTATTTAACAGTAAATAATGATCTTTCGTTTGAAGGCTTTGGAGCTTGCAACTCTTTTTCGGGAAACTTTGAATATCAGGTCAATCAAGATAAATTGAGACCAATTAATTACACTCAAACCACAGAAACTTGTGAACACCAGATATGGAATGACTTCGAATTTTATTACTTTGATTTTTTTGCGATTGAAGATGATTACTGGTATACTATTTTTACCGATTCATCCGATGGCTTACAACATATGCTTTACACAAATAATCCTTTTGGTTTAGTACTAGAATTTATAGCAGGAGATCCCTTATCAATAGCTGAAAATAATTCTGAAAATCTCAAGCTCCACCCAAACCCAGTTTTAGACCAATTATTTATTTCTTCGCAAAAAAGTAGTATAAAAACGATGGCAGTTTTTTCAACCAGCGGCCAAAAGATTTTTGAAATTGACGGCAATTCAAATTCCATCGATGTTTCCTCGCTTTCAAAAGGGATGTATTTTTTGGAAATTAATTCGGAAGAAGGAAAAAGCGTTCAGAAATTTATAAAAAAATAAAACCCCAACATTGCTGTTGAGGTTTTCTCTGTACTCGAGGCGGCTCCGATGCTTCGGAGGAACTTGCACGTTTTTAGATTTCAACAAAAAACCCCAACATTGCTGTTGAGGTTTTCTCTGTACTCGAGGCGGGAATCGAACCCGCACGTCCTAAAACACTGGATTTTGAATCCAGCGCGTCTACCAATTCCGCCACTCGAGCAAACGGGAGGCAAAAATAAACAAATATTTGGAAATTACAGAATATATTATCCTGCTATTTTTTTTAAATATCGCTCACTATTAATTTTTACCTTTGTAGCCTATTTAACAAAAACCACAAATAATGTCCACTCTCGCACCAGACCCCAAGATTTTTGCATGTAAACAAAGTGAAGCTTTAGCCCAAGATATTGCCGACGCCTTTGGAATTCCCTTGGGAAGAGTTATTACTTCCCATTATAGCGATGGCGAATTTCAACCTTCATTTGAAGAATCGGTGCGCGGAAGTCGGGTGTTTTTAATTGGCTCCACTTTTCCGAATAGCGACCATTTAATGGAGCTTTTACTAATGATTGATGCGGCAAAGCGTGCATCTGCCCGCCATATTACCGCTGTATTGCCTTACTTTGGTTGGGCCAGACAGGACAGAAAAGATAAACCGCGTGTGCCTATTGCTGCTAAATTGGTAGCTAAAATGCTTGAAACTGCGGGTGCAACAAGAATTATAACCATGGATTTGCACGCAGATCAAATTCAGGGATTTTTTGAAAAACCGGTAGACCACCTTTTTGCTTCAACGGTATTTCTTCCGTATTTAAGAAGTTTAAATCTTGAAAATCTTACAATAGCTTCCCCAGATATGGGCGGATCTAAGCGCGCATACGCCTATTCAAAATTCTTGGAGAGCGATGTTGTAATTTGCTACAAACAACGTGAAAAGGCAAATGTAATTTCATATATGGAATTGATTGGCGATGTAAAAGGGAAGAACGTTGTGTTGGTAGACGATATGGTAGATACGGCTGGAACCCTTACCACTGCCGCAGATTTAATGATGGAGCGTGGGGCAATTAGCGTTCGTGCTGTGTGTACACACCCACTTTTATCTGGCAATGCATATGAGCGTATTGAGAAATCGCAGTTGGTAGAACTTATAGTGTCAGATTCCATTCCAACCAAACCCCATAATAAAATTAGGGTAATTAGTTGCGCAAATCTTTTTGCAGACGTTATGTTAAGCGTTAACGCCAACAAATCCATTAGCGGCAAATTTTTGATGTAGGCCGAAAAACCTAGCAATTCCAACAGTTAGGGCCAACAAGGAAAAAATCGCAAATCGTAAATTGAAAATCCAAAATAAAACATATCTTTGCCGTCCATTAAAAATGGGGGTTGAAAGAACCCAATAACTTAATAATTAACAACTTTTACAATGAAATCTATTACAATTAAAGGATCACAAAGAGAAAGCGTGGGCAAAAAGGCAACGAAGGCCCTACGTAATGCTGGAATGGTTCCTTGCGTAGTTTACGGAGGGGATGAGCCAATCAGCTTTACAGTAGAAGAAATTGCATTTAAGAGCTTGGTTTACACTCCAGACGTACACACAGTTGTAATCAACCTAGGAGGCACTAAAG
This sequence comes from uncultured Aequorivita sp., assembly GCA_963974165.1. Lineage (GTDB taxonomy): Bacteria > Bacteroidota > Bacteroidia > Flavobacteriales > Flavobacteriaceae > Aequorivita. The sequence continues at coordinate 18,827 of CAXBDO010000004.1, read as the reverse complement.
TAAAAGCCATCCTTCAGGATATACAATTTCACCCAGTTACAGACCGTATTCTTCACATCGATTTTTACCAAATTTTTGATGATAAGGAAGTTACTATGGAAATTCCTGTACGTACAACCGGTAACGCCCGTGGGGTTCGTAATGGTGGTACATTGCGTATTGTTACCCGTAAACTTCGCGTAAAGGCGTTGCCAGAAAATCTTCCAGATTTTATCGAGGCAGACATTACCGAAATGCGTATTGGGCACAAAATGTACACCAAGTCGCTTAAAACAGACAACTACAAAATTATGCACCCTGAAAACACAGTTATCTGTCAGGTTAGAACTTCTCGTACTGCTGTTGCAGATGAGATTGATGATGACGTTGAAACAGCTGAAGGTGCAGAAGGAGAAGAAGTTCCGGCTACAGAAACAGATGATGTTGCTGCAGTAAAGGAATAAATTATTTTTGAAGATAAGTTAAAAGCATCCTGTTAATTCAGGGTGCTTTTTTTATTTTTACCAAAGATTTATAGCTGTATGCTTTCATTTTTTAAACGCCTTTTTTCGAACAAAACGCCCCATAATATTTCAGAAGAAAAAGATCCCATGAAAAAATTTCTTATAGTAGGATTAGGGAATATAGGTCCAAAATATGCAAATACCCGCCATAACATAGGCTTTAAAGTGCTCGATTTTTATGCCCAAAAAAATTCACTTACGTGGGAAACCGCAAAATTGGGCGATATTACTTCACATAAAGTTAAAGGCCGAACATTTATTTTTCTTAAGCCAAGTACTTATATGAATTTAAGTGGAAAGGCCGTAAATTACTGGCTCGACAAGGAAAAAATTCCGCTGGAGAATATGCTTGTAATTACAGACGATTTAAATTTGGCCTTCGGCACCATCAGAATAAAAACCAAAGGAAGCGACGGTGGCCACAACGGTTTAAAGGATATTCAAAATACGCTTCAAACTACCAATTATAATAGGTTCCGCTTTGGAATAAGCGATGCTTTTGCCAAAGGAAGGCAGGTAGACTATGTGTTGGGCGAATGGGAAGCAGAGGAAGAAAAAGCCTTACCCGAACGTTTGGAATTAAGTTGTAATATTATTGAATCTTTTGCGCTTGCAGGCATTAACATTACAATGAATACATTTAACGGTAAATAGTTTTGAAAAAATATTCAACAGCTTCCACCTATAAAAATGAGCGCCAAAGTGTGGTTACCATCGGCACTTTTGATGGCGTACATATTGGCCATAATGCAATTTTAAAAAGGCTTGTAGAAACCGCCCAAAAGGAATATTTAGATGCAACCGTGCTTACATTCTTTCCGCATCCGCGCATGGTGCTACAGCAAAATGTAGATATAAAGCTTATTAATACTATAGATGAACGAACCGCGCTGCTTGAAAAAGCGGGATTGGACAATCTAATAATACATCCCTTTACACAGGCATTTTCCAGATTGACTGCCCTTGAATATGTGCGCGACATTCTGGTGAATAACCTCAAGACGAAAAAAATAATTATTGGCTATGACCATCGCTTTGGCAGAAACAGAAATGCCGATATCGAGGATTTAAAGGAATTCGGAAAAACCTACAATTTTGAAGTAATTGAAATTTCCGCCAAGGAAATAGACGATGTAGCTGTAAGTTCAACAAAAATTCGCCGGGCCCTAAACGAAGGCGATATTGAAACGGCAAATAATTACTTGGGCTATCGTTTTATGATAAGCGGGGAAGTGGTGCGGGGAAAAGCTATAGGCCGCACCATAAAATACCCAACCGCAAATTTAAAATTGAAGGAAAACTACAAACTGGTTCCAAAGAACGGGGTGTATATTGTGCAGTCTATTATTGATGGCAATAAAATATTCGGGATTACCAGCATTGGTACAAACCCAACCGTTGGTGGAACAACGAAGACTATTGAAACCCATTTCCTGGATTTTAATGCAGATTTGTACGGAAAGGAGATTACAATAGAATTTTTAAAATATATTCGTGGCGAGGCAACTTTTGATTCTTTGGAATCGCTTCGACAAGAAATTTTAAAGGATGAAATATTTGCCAAGCAATATATAATCGAACGTGAATAAGTTTCTGTTTAAACAAATAGACAATATTTCATTGGTCCTTTTTAGGGCAGTATTCGGATTTTTAATAGCTACAGAAGCCTTTGGTGCCATAATTACAGGATGGCTTCGGCGCACGCTGGTGGATACACCTTTTACCTTCAACTTTATTGGGTTCGACTTTTTACAGTATCTGCAGGGCGATTTAATGTATTTCTACTTCGTGCTAATGGGCATTTTTGGGGTATTTGTAATGCTAGGTTATAAATATCGCCTTAGCATGATTGCCTATGCAATAATGTGGACGGCGGTGTATTTAATGCAAAAATCCAGTTATAACAACCATTATTATTTAATGATGCTCTTATGTTGGATTATGGCTTTTTTGCCTGCCAATAGATGGTTTTCGCTGGATGCAAACATAAACCCCGAAATAAAATCGCCCGCCATGCCGCGTTGGGTGCTGTTAATTTTGATACTACAAGTTTGGATAGTTTATACCTATGCTTCTGTGGCAAAATTTTATCCGGACTGGCTAGACGCTTCAATGGCCGCTTTATTGATGGAGGGCAGAAAGCATTATTGGCTAATTGGCGACCTGCTGCAGCAAAACTGGGTACATTGGAGCATTGCTTATACGGGTATTTTGTTCGACTTAACAATTGTGCCATTACTGCTCTGGAAGCGAACACGATTGCTGGGGTTTGTAATATCTATATTTTTTCACCTCTTTAATTCCATAGTTTTTCAAATAGGAATTTTCCCTTATATGTCCATCGCCTTTGCGTTGTTCTTCTTTTCGCCAGAAATATTGAAAAAACGTTTTCTTCCGAAGAAAAAATTATATGTGGGCAATGAGGTTATTGTTCCAAAACATAAAAATCTACTGATTGCGGTATTCGGGATATACTTTGCGTTTCAACTGGGTCTGCCCTTGCGGCATTGGTTTTTTAAGGACGATGTGCTTTGGACCGAAGAAGGTCACCGCCTTAGCTGGCGCATGATGCTTCGCGCCAAAAGCGGTTCGTTGACTGTGTACGTGGCAGAAAAGCCCGATGGTGAAAAAATGCTGTATAACTATAGAATATTATTGGGCAGTAAACAGCAGGGTTCGGTAGCAACGAAACCAGATATTATGTGGCAGCTGGCACAAAAAATAAAGGCTATTGAGGCCGAAAAAGGTCGCAATGTAGCCGTATATATGGAATCTATGGTAAAGGTAAACCAAGGTGCTTATCATCCTTTTACCGACCCTAACGTAGATTTAGCTTCAGAACCATGGACCCCTTTTAAACACAGCGAGTGGATTATGCCTTCTCCGAAGGATTATAATGAAAAACCCAAAGGCAATTAAACTAAAATAGTATTATCTTTAAGATAGAAAAATAGGAGTTATGGATATTCGAGTTGAGAAATACAAATTGGTTGAATGGTTAATCCAAGAAGATAATGCAGAAATAATTGCAAAATTGAAGGATTTCAAAAATTCACTTTCTGGAGACTCAAATCGTAATTATGAGATTTCTGAAATTGAAAAACTTTTCGTTGAAGCTGGATTGAAAGATATTGAAGAAGGTAATACATTCACCAACGAGGAAGTGATACGGGAAATAAATGAAAAATATGGTCTGTAAAGATGGAAATAGTTTGGTCTAAACTAGCGCTCATTACCTACAAAGAAATATTTGAAAATCTTCAATTCCATTGGACTCTAACCGAGATGAGAAATTTTAGGGATGCTACACAAAATTTACTTGAAAAAATTAAAAATCAGCAACTTATCTTCCTTTTTTCAATGAAAGACTAAACATTCGCAAAGTAGTAGTTCATAAAAACGTGTCTTTTTATTATCGAGAAGATTTATCTGCTAAAAAAATTTATATTATCACCTTTTTCAACAATAGAATGGATCCTAGGTCTTTAAAAAAACTTTTAAAGGAATAGGGTTAAGTTTAAAATTAGACCTCACAGGTTTTGATAACCTGTGAGGTCTGTTGTAACTTAGCGCCTTCAAAAATTAAGCCATGCTACAAGTAACCGACATACGCGAAAACAAAGATAATTACGTAAAAGCCCTTGCAAAAAGAGGTTTGGACGCTGCTGCTACTTTAGATGAAATTTTAAAAGTAGATGAGGAAAGACGCGCTTCGCAGGCGCAGTTAGATGAAGTTTTGGCGCAGAGCAATTCCTATTCAAAAGAAATTGGCAAGCTTTTCCAATCTGGGGAAGTGCAGAAGGCGAATGAATTAAAGGAAAAAACGGTCGATTTAAAGGAATCATCAAAACAGCTGAATGAGCAAATGATTGCGGCGGCAGACAAGCTGCAACAGTTGCTTTACACCTTGCCAAATATTCCAAATATTTTGGTGCCCTCTGGAACCGATGAAAATGATAATGAAGAAGTTTGTAAAGAAGGCGAAATTCCAAAACTTGTGGAAGGTGCTTTGCCGCATTGGGAACTCGCAAAAAAATACGATTTAATAGATTTCGAACTTGGCGTAAAGATTACCGGCGCTGGTTTTCCCGTTTATAAAGGGAAGGGCGCGCGCTTACAACGAGCATTAATTACCTATTTTCTAGATAAAAATACCTCGGCCGGTTATACCGAATATCAAGTGCCGCATTTGGTTAATGAAGCTTCGGGGTACGGTACGGGCCAATTACCAGATAAAGAAGGGCAAATGTACCACGTAGGGGTAGACGATCTTTATCTAATTCCAACTGCAGAGGTGCCTATTACCAATATGTTCCGCGGCAATTTATTGCACAATTCCGATTTGCCGATAAGCTGCACCGGCTATACCCCATGTTTTAGAAGGGAAGCAGGAAGCTACGGCGCCCATGTTCGCGGCTTAAATAGGCTACATCAATTTGACAAGGTAGAAGTGGTTAGAATAGAGCATCCAGATAACTCATATAAGGCCCTAGATGGTATGGTAGAGCATGTAAAGGATATACTTCGTGAACTAAAGTTGCCTTACCGTATTCTCCGTCTTTGTGGGGGCGATCTTGGGTTTACTTCGGCTTTAACGTATGATTTTGAAGTGTTTTCTACCGCACAGGATAGATGGTTGGAAATTTCATCGGTTTCAAATTTTGAAACTTTTCAGGCCAATCGCTTAAAACTTCGTTTTAAAGATACAGACGGTAAAAATAAACTTGTACATACTTTAAACGGAAGTGCTTTGGCATTGCCAAGAGTATTGGCGGGCATACTTGAAAACTACCAAACTGAAGACGGAATTAAAGTTCCTGAAGTTCTGGTACCATATTGCGGTTTCGATTTTATAAACTAATTTCTTTTAGCCACGACTTCAACTTGATTCTAATAGAATATTGGCGAATTCGTGGCTTTTTCTTTCCCAAATAGCAGTATTTTCAGCACTTCCCCGCTGCTTCAAAACCTAATAATTGTTGTTATTTTTTGTAAACTTTTTTGCGCTTCAATCCCAATAAAAATGTTTCAAATAACTTTTAATCAAAGTTTTACAAATTCTATTTTGAAAAAATTTGTAAACTATTGATTTTCCCGTGTTGAAAACTTTGTTAAAAACCAAAATTCAATTTACCTCAATTTCCTTTTAATTTTTCCATATTTGTTAGTCCCCGTTCGCGGCTAATTTTAACCAAAAAAATCAAAAGGAATATGAGTGCAATTGAACCAATTTTACAGGAAAACAAAAACAGATTTGTAATCTTCCCAATCCAACATCACGATATTTGGGATTGGTACAAAAAAAGCGAAGCAAGTTTTTGGACGGCCGAAGAAATTGACCTGCACCAAGACCTTACAGATTGGACTTCAAAATTGAATGACGACGAGCGGTATTTCATTAAACACATACTTGCCTTTTTCGCGGCTTCAGATGGAATAGTAAATGAAAATCTTGCAGAAAATTTCGTAAACGAAGTACAGTACAGCGAAGCAAAATTCTTTTACGGGTTCCAGATTATGATGGAGAACATCCACAGTGAAACCTATTCGCTATTGATAGATACATATGTAAAGGATGAAAAGGAAAAAGACCAACTTTTCAACGCAATCGAAACTTTTCCGGCAATTAAAAAGAAAGCAGATTGGGCATTAAAATGGATTGAGAGCGATTCGTTCGCCGAGCGTTTAATAGCCTTTGCAGCGGTTGAGGGAATTTTCTTCTCGGGTGCTTTCTGTTCTATTTTCTGGTTGAAAAAACGCGGCTTGATGCCTGGACTTACATTTTCGAATGAATTGATTTCGCGCGATGAAGGCGTACACTGCGACTTCGCTGTTCATCTTCACAACCACCATTTAATCAATAAGGTGCCAAAAGATCGCATTCGCGAAATATTGGTAGATGCCTTAAATATTGAACGCGAATTTATTACCGAATCATTGCCGGCAAGTTTAATTGGCATGAATTCAAAATTGATGACCCAATACTTAGAATTTGTTACAGACAGATTGTTGGTAGAATTGGATTGCGAAAAGGAATACAATGTTTCTAATCCATTCGATTTTATGGATATGATCTCGCTTCAAGGAAAAACCAATTTCTTTGAAAAACGCGTTGGAGAATACCAAAAAGCGGGCGTAACCAATAAAGACAAGGAGTCTAACAAAATTAGTTTCGACGCGGATTTTTAAGGCGCCCTAGCCCGAATGGCTGAAGACTCAAATGTAATTCGGAGAAATGGAACTTTGAATTATGGTTTTTGCATAGTGCTATAACATCGCTGCAAAAGAAAATAGATATTTAAACAACCTCCCCCCTAACCAATAAATAGTAGAATTATGAACGTAATAAAAAGAGATGGCAGGAAAGAGCCCATAATGTTCGATAAAATTACGGCCCGCGTACGCAAATTGTGTTACGGCTTAAATGAACTTGTAGATCCTGTAAAAGTGGCGATGCGCGTAATTGAAGGTCTTTACGACGGCGTAACTACAAGTGAACTCGATAACTTGGCGGCCGAAATTGCGGCAACCATGACAACTTCGCATCCAGATTATGCACGCTTGGCAGCCAGAATCTCTGTTTCCAACCTTCATAAAAACACTAAAAAGTCGTTTTCTGAAGTAATGACAGATTTGTATGAATATGTAAATCCGCGCACTGGAAAAAAAGCGCCATTGCTGAGCGATGAAGTTTATGAAGTTATAAAAAACAACGCGGAAGAATTAGATTCAACCATAATTTACAACCGCGATTTTGGATACGATTATTTTGGTTTCAAAACATTGGAACGTTCGTATTTGCTGAAGTTGAATGGCAAAATTGCAGAACGCCCCCAACATATGTTGATGCGGGTTTCGGTGGGAATTCATTTGAACGATTTGGCTTCAGTGAAAGAGACCTATGAGTTGATGTCCAAAAAATATTTCACCCATGCCACGCCAACCCTTTTTAACAGTGGCACCCCAAAACCACAAATGTCCTCCTGCTTTTTGCTAGCAATAAAGGACGATAGTATCGACGGAATTTACGATACCCTTAAGCAAACCGCAAAAATCTCCCAATCGGCTGGTGGAATTGGCCTTTCAATCCATAATGTTCGCGCTACGGGATCTTATATTTCGGGCACCAATGGCACCTCTAACGGGATAGTGCCAATGTTGCGAGTTTTTAATGATACTGCGCGTTATGTAGACCAAGGTGGGGGAAAAAGAAAAGGCTCGTTCGCGGTTTATGTAGAACCGTGGCATGCCGATATTTTTGATTTTTTAGATTTGAAGAAAAATCACGGCAAGGAAGAAATGCGGGCCCGCGATCTTTTTTACGCCATGTGGATTCCTGATTTATTTATGGAGCGTGTACAAGCCGATGCCGAATGGACTTTAATGTGTCCAAATGAATGTCCTGGACTTTTTGAATGCCACAGCGAAGAATTTGAAGCACTTTACCATATGTATGAAGCCGAAAATAAAGGCAGAAAAACAGTAAAGGCGCGCGAGCTGTGGGAGAAAATTCTGGAATCGCAGATAGAGACTGGTACTCCGTATATGCTTTATAAGGATGCGGCCAACCGTAAGAGCAATCAGAAGAATTTAGGCACCATCCGTTCCTCCAATTTGTGTACGGAGATTATGGAATACACTTCTGCCGATGAGGTTGCGGTTTGTAACTTGGCGTCAATTGCCTTACCAATGTTTATCAAAAATGGTGAATTTGACCATAAGGAACTTTTTAAGGTTACCAAACGCGTTACCAAAAACCTGAATAGGGTTATAGATCGAAATTATTATCCGGTTATTGAGGCGCAGAATTCCAATTTTCGCCATCGTCCGGTGGGCTTGGGTATTCAAGGTCTGGCCGATGCATTTATAATGCTACGTTTGCCCTTTACAAGCGATGAGGCCAAAAAACTTAACCAAGAAATTTTTGAAACGCTTTATTTTGCTGCCCTGTCGGCATCCATGGAAGAGGCAAAAGCCGATGGTCCATATGAAAGCTATAAAGGTTCACCAATTTCGGAAGGGTTATTTCAACATAACCTTTGGGGAATTAATGACGAAGAATTGAGCGGACGCTGGGATTGGGGCAAATTGCGAAAAGATATCAAGAAACATGGGGTTCGCAATTCCCTTTTGGTAGCGCCGATGCCTACGGCTTCTACCTCGCAAATTTTGGGGAATAACGAGGCTTTTGAGCCGTATACTTCAAATATCTATACCCGCCGTGTGCTTTCGGGCGAATTCATTGTTGTAAACCAACATCTATTGGAAGATTTGGTGGAATTGGGCCTTTGGAATGAAGACCTTAAAGAGGACATTATGCACGCTAATGGCTCTATTCAAAATGTAGACATTATTCCGCAAGAATTAAAGGAGCTATATAAAACCGTATGGGAATTGAGTATGAAAGATATTATTGATATGTCTCGCCAGCGTGGGTATTTTATAGACCAAAGCCAGTCGCTTAACCTTTTTATGGAAAATGCAAATATGGCAAAACTAACTTCTATGCATTTTTATGCCTGGAAGAGCGGACTTAAAACCGGAATGTACTATTTAAGGACCAAAAGTGCTGTTGATGCTATTAAATTCACCCTTAAGAAAGAAGAAAAGAAAGAACCCGTTGCGGCGGCAATTACTGCTCCCGGAATTATGGCCGCAGAAAGTGTTTCAACAAAACCAATGTCGCCACAAGAGCTTCGTGAAATGTTGGCACAGTCTAAAAATGCTGCAGATGACGATTGCTTAATGTGCGGTTCATAAGTAATAATTTTACTTAAAAATAAAATCCCTTTCAGGTTTATCTGAAAGGGATTTTTTATTGAATTCAACAGAAGTATTACGACTTCTTATAATTCTTGTAGTATTCTTCCATCAGGCTCATTAATGCCTTCACCAAATCTTTACTTTCAAGCAAAAGACTGAAGTATAGCGTAGTGTTTTTCGGGCTAGACTCCTCGGTACGTGTACGCGCGATTTGCTTTTCAATTTTTTGAGTTAGGCTAGAGAATATTTTTTCTCTAGAATTCAGCACTTTTTCTATTCTGATAAATTCCTTCTTTTGGAAGATGTCTTCAATTTCGCTTAGCAATTCCTCTAAAAGCTGATCAATTTCCTGTAAATCTTTAATCTGGTTGAAACGCAACGCTTTGTGGTTATTGTTTACGTGCTTGTAACTTGCCTTCGAAATAAATTCCAATGACTGTACAACATCGGTTAGGTAACCAAGAATAACGATATAGAAATTACTGCCGCTAACGCTTGTTTCCTCTAGGTTTTTAATGAAATAGAAGATGTTATCCCTTAATTCCTCAACTTCATCATTAAGCTTGTTAACGCCTTTTTTGCTCTTTTTAAGTTTTTTGGTGTCCTGTTTTGCCAAGCCGCGAAGCATATCGCTATAAATCTTGTTGGAACGTGAAACCACATTGCTTATATTTTCGGCACTTTCCTGGATTATACCTTGTACGGTTTTGCTTTCAGCTTTCTTTAAACTGGTTTTTCCCAATTTAATTTTCACCTTGTTTTTATGCGAAATATAATTTCTGACCAACAATAAAATTGCCAGTAATAAAAGTACGGCTATCATTGCGCCTCGTCCTATAAATATTAAATAGGTTAATGTTCCTGCTGCGGCAAAGGCCACAAATGCAGTAAAGAACCAACCACCAATAACATTCAGTACTCCAGCTACCCTGTAAACCGCACTTTCCCGGCCCCAAGCCCTATCGGCCAAAGATGAACCCATTGCAACCATAAAAGTTACGTAGGTGGTAGATAATGGCAATTTTAAGGAAGTAGCAATAGAAATTAATACCCCGGCCACCATAAGGTTTATAGAAGCCCTAACCATATCGAAGGCAGGGAGTTCGTAGGTTTTGTGTTTTGGAAGGTTTACTACAGGCTTTTCAAAACGTTTGTCTATTTTTTCCTGAAGTTTTGTAGGCATTATCATATCCAATCCAGTAGATATTTGCGTGCTCGTTTTAACCAAAAGACGGGAAAGCATATTCGGGCTAAACTTTTCATGCCCTTCGCCTTGTCTGGCCAAATCGATTTCGGTATCGGAAACCGTACGGGCTTTTTTGGAAAACCAAAGCGTTAATACCATTATACCTCCAGCAATAAATAGAAGCAAAGGTTCTGCCGGCACTTGTTCGGCTAAGCTAGACATACTGTATTCCGTGGCAAGTGCACCAGAACCGGCCCAATCTATATAACTGTGGTAAGCCGCCATCGGCACCCCAATAAAGTTTACAAGGTCATTTCCGGCAAAGGCCAATGCTAGTCCGAAAGTCCCAACCCCGATAACGATAATGAGGATACTCTTCTTAAAAATCATCATGAATAATTGTGAAAAAGCCGTCCAAATAAGGAAGCTTACTCCAATAATCATTACTGTATTTCCATCTACTATTTCGCTGAAACTGCCATAGAACGGAGTTCCTTTTAGGCCTTTCATAAAAATGAAATAACTAATGGCGGTAAGCGCAAGCCCTCCGAAGATGGCTCCAAAATATTTCATTTTTCGCTCTACGTGAAAAGTAAAAATAAGTCTGGAAATATATTGCACGAGCGCCCCGACTGTAAATGCTATCCCCACGGAAACAACAATACCCACAATAATTTCGGTAGCTTTGTCTGTATTGATATATTGGCTAAGGTCTGCAAAGGTTTGGGTGTCTGAATGGCCAATTTTTATTAATGCCATTATAACTGCCGCGCCCAATAATTCGAACACTATGGAAACGGTTGTAGATGTTGGTAAACCTATGGTGTTAAAAAAATCCAGGAGCAGGATATCTGTTATCATAACCGCCATAAAAATGATCATTATTTCATCGAAATAAAATTCGCCAGGCATGAAAATACCCTTACGGGCTACCTCCATCATACCGCTGGAAAAAACGGCTCCGATGAAAATTCCCAAACTGGCAATAATCAAAATGGTTTTAAACGGAATGGCCTTTGAACCTATGGCTGAGTTCAAGAAATTTACGGCATCGTTGCTTACTCCTACCACAAGATCTGCTATGGCGAGCCCTGCAAGAGCGACAATCATTAATAAGTAGATATTGTCCATTGAAATATATTTTGTTGAAAGTAACGGCGCAAAATTACTTTAAATAAATAGTATCAATGTTACGATATTGTTACCAAATGAAAAATATATTAGGCAAAGGACCTAACTTTTAGGACGAAATCTATTTTTTCTTTTTGTGCTTAACCACCTCAGCCTCAATGTAAAATATAATTTCTTCGGCTATATTTTTTAACAAATCGCCTACGCGTTCCATCTTTTTTATAACTGAAAATAATATTAGCGCTTGGCCAGTAATATCAATATTGTTTCTAATTTCTATTTCTATCAATTTAAACGACTTTCTATTGATTTTATCTAGCACTTTGTCTTTCTTAAAAACTTTTCGCGCAGCTTTAACATCTTTGTTTTCATAAGCTGCCGTAATGTCTTCAAACATAGAGGTGATGGTTTCGTACATCGTTTCAAACTTTAGGTTTTCCAAAAGTTCTGTTGCCAGCGGTTTCTTTTCATCAATTACATAGCGCGAAATGCCTTCAGCATGGTCTGCAATACGTTCCAAATCGAAATTTATTTTCCGCAAGGCCATAATAAATCGCAAATCGATGGCCACTGGATTGTAAAGCGCAAGAAATTTTTCGCAGTCCTTTTCAATCTTTAAATCCAATACATTTACCCTTTTTTCTGTATTGATTACTTCCTCAGCTAAATCGGTATCGTGATTTACCAAGGCATTTTTTGCTTTTTCCAATTGCGATTGGCAAAGGGAAAGCATGTCTAAACCGTATTGGTTCAGAATTTCACGCTGTTGTTCTGCATTTACAACCATAGTTTTAAGTTAAGTGTTATATGTTAAGTGTAATGCGTTGAGGTTTATCCGAAACGGCCCGTTATATAATTCTCGGTTTGGGTTTTTTCGGGATTTGTAAAAATTGTTTTTGTTTTACCGTATTCAATAAGCTCACCCAGATAGAAAAAGGCCGTATAATCGCTTATTCTACTTGCTTGCTGCATATTGTGGGTAACGATTACAATGGTGTATTTTTCCTTTAGATGATATATTAATTCTTCAATTTTTGCAGTGGAAATTGGATCTAAGGCAGAGGTAGGCTCATCCATTAAAATAATGGAAGGTTCTACTGCCAAAGTACGTGCAATGCATAACCGTTGCTGCTGCCCGCCAGAAAGTGCCATTCCGGATTTTTTAAGGTCGTCCTTCACTTCATCCCATAAAGCCACCTGCTTTAACGAAGATTCAACCCTTTCAGCAATAAAATTTTTATCGGTTATGCCCTGAATTTTCAATCCGTAGGCTACATTTTCAAATATGGATTTCGGGAAGGGGTTTGGCTTTTGAAAAACCATACCTATCTTTTTCCGAAGGTCTTCCACATTTACTTTTTTCTTATAAATATTGTCGCCGTCAATTTTTATTTTTCCTTCCATTTTAAAGCCATCAACATAGTCGTTCATTCGGTTTATTAATCTAAGAAAGGTAGATTTTCCACAGCCAGAAGGGCCAATAAAGGCGGTTACGGTATTTTGTTTAATGGTCATATCAATTCCCTTTATGGCCATAAAATCTTCATACCAAACCTTTACATCCTGCAGATCGATCTTGGGTACTTTTTTTAGGGACGGATCGATCACGCTATCTCTTGTCTTTATTTTGGTTAAGGTAGTTTCCATAATTATTTCCATTTTTTCTGCCATTTATTTCTGAAGTAAACAGCTATTCCGTTCATTATAAAAGTAATTGCGAGCAAAATTATAATTGCCGCGGCGGCATTCTCGATGAAGCCTGCTTGTGGTCTTGATATCCAGTTAAAAATTTGAATTGGTAATACCGAAAATTCATCCATGGGTCCTTGGGGTGCAAAAGGCACATAGGCCAGGGCGCCAACTACAATTAGCGGTGCCGTTTCTCCAACCGCTCTGGAAAGGGCTAGAATTACACCGGTTAAAATTCCGCCGCCCGAAGCCGGCAAAATTTGGTACCATATAGTTTGCCATTTTGAAGCTCCCAAAGCATATGAAGCATCTTTAATTGAAGAAGGAACAGCCTTAATAGATTCTCGTGTGGCAACGATTACAATAGGTAATATCAATAATGATAAAGTTAGGCTTCCTGCCAGCACACTTGGGCCCAACCCCATAATGCGTACAAATACTTCCAGACCTAAAAGGCCGTAAATAATGGAAGGTACGCCCGCTAGGTTTGAAATATTTATTTCCAATATTCCGGAAAGTTTATTCTTTTTTGAATATTCTTCCAAATAGATACCCGCTGCCACACCAACCGGAAAAGCGATTATTGTAGTTAGCAGTAATATCCAAATACTTCCCATTAATGCGGTGTAAATGCCAGAATTTTCTGGTTTACGTGAAGGTAGGTTGGTTATAAAATCCCAATTTATCCTGCCAATGCCATCAATAACAATATTGCCCATAAAAACAACAAGCAATACAAGGCCGATCAGGGTACAGAAAATTCCCCAGTATTTAAAAATCTGGTCTTTCCATCTGTTTTTACGGATGTTATTCATATTTCTCCTGGTATTTTTTCCTGATTCTGTAGCTGATTGTGTTTAAAATAAAAGTGAAGACAAAAAGGGTAATTCCCGCAGCGAAAATGGTTCTGTATTCCAAAGATCCGTGTTGCACATCGCCTAGGCTTACCTGTACAATGTATGCGGTAATTGTTTCAACGGGAACTGTAGGATCAAAAGTCAAGCGAGGTTGTTGCCCAGCGGCAATGGCAACAATCATGGTTTCCCCAATAGCGCGGGAAATTGCCAATATGATGGAAACAATTATTCCAGAAGAAGCGGCAGGTACAACTACTTTAAAGGCAGTTTGCAATTTTGTGGCACCCATGCCAAAAGAAGCTTCGCGCAGGGCACGGGGCACAGCGTGAAGGGCGTCTTCACTTAAGGAAGAAATAAATGGAATTATCATAATACCCATTACAATTCCCGCCGAAAGCGAGTTAAAGCCAGAAAGACTGGGAATTAACTGCTGTAAAAAAGGGGTAACCACCACCAGGGCAAAAAAACCGTAAACCACGGTGGGGATAGATGCCAGAAGCTCTAACATTGGTTTAATTACCGTTCTAAATGAAGGCGGAGCGTATTCACTTAAATATATGCTGATGGTAAGCCCAATGGGCAAAGCAACGGCAATTGCAATAAATGAAGTAAGCAAGGTACCCGAAAGTAGCGGGAGAATTCCGAAATGCTTTTCGGTAAAAAGGGGGGTCCACTGGGTATCCGTTAAAAAGTCGAAAATTGAAACTTCCCTAAAAAATTGGAACGCTTCTACCGATAGCACCAATATAATGCCCGCAGTAACCGCAACAGTAACCAATGAACTAGCCAAGAGGGCTCTTTCAATTACGAGTTCTTTTATTTTTCGCATCGCGCTAATGTTATAAAGGAAATCCGGCGCCCGGCTGGACGCCAGATTTTTCCCAATCCAACTTCTGTTTATTTGTTACTTTCAACAAAAGCCTGGAAGTTTTCTTGCTGTTTTGCATAAAGGGCAGCAGGCAGCGGAATGTAGCCTACATCTTGCGATAGTTCGCCCGCGTTTTCTAGGAAGTATTGCACAAAGGCAACAACTTCTGGTTGCTTTATGGATGTGCTGTTTACGTAAATAAACAAGGGTCTGGAAAGTGGGGCATAGGTGCCATTGCTTACAGTTTCCAAAGTTGGCTTAACTACATCTGTGCCGTTGTTAACCCCAATCAATTTAAGTTTGTCTGCGTTTTCGGTATAATATGCCAAGCCAAAGAAACCGAGGGCATATTTATCGCCTGCAATTCCCTGTACCAAAATGTGATCGTCTTCACTGGCAGTATAGTCGCCACGGCTGGAGCCGCTCTTGCCCATAATGGCTTCGGTAAAATAATCGTAAGTGCCTGAGGCAATGCCAGGGCCGAACAAATGGATTTCCTCATTAGGCCACTCTGGACGAATTTGGTTCCATTTCATTATGGTGCCTTGGGCGGCAGGTTCCCAGATTTTTTTCAATTCTTCAGCGGTAAAATTATCTACCCAGGTATTTTCTGGGTTTACGGTTACCGCAAGTCCATCGTAAGCTACTTCAAGTTGAATGTAATTAATGTTGTTCTCTGTACAGGCTGCTATTTCCAAATCTTTAATTGGCCTAGAGGCGTTAGAGATGTTTGTTTCGCCTCTAGAGAATTTTTGAAATCCACCGCCCGTACCAGAAACTCCAATAGTTACCTTTACGCGAGGTTGTTCATTTCTAAATTCTTCGGCTACAGCTTCTGTTATTGGGAAGACCGTGCTGGATCCATCAACCTTAATGGTGCCCTCCAAATTTTCAGCATTGTTTTTGGCATTTCCATCTTCGCCATTTTTGTTGCCGCAAGCGGAAACTATAAGTGAAATGGCAATAATTGTAAGTAATTTTTTCATTTTAGAAAGTTTAGTTTTTGCAGTACAAAGAACCGTTTCCAATGTTATGTGAATATTATTGGAAGATGAATAAATTGCCAATAATTGCTAGCTTATAACTACTATTGGATTCCAGAAATTTAAAAATGGATATCCATTTGCAGGCGGTACATTAGGTTGTCATTCTCGCCGCCTAGGGTGGTGTAACTAATATCTGTTTGTACTTTTAGTTTATGGCCCACAATATATTTTGAAACCCCAAAAGTGTATTGATTTTCAACATCCTTTCCGGTAATATTTTTATCCAGATCTATTGAAGTATACCTACCTGCAACTTCCCAATTGGTTTTAAATAAATACCCAGCTTGTAAGTTTAGGCCGCTACCAACTTGAACTACATCGCCCGTAAGGCTGCCGTCAGAATTTTTGGCGAAGGCGTCGTCTGCATCGCGGTTGCTATATTCGGCCATAAGCGAAAAACCGCTGTACTTAAACATTGCGTCTATAAAAACAGTGGATATATTGGTGCTGTAAAAACCTTCGTCGTTTAGCATATATGCGCCTTGGTTACTTCGGTTTTTAACAGCATTGTTATTAAAGTCGTAAGTGGCTCCAAGAGCAAGTTTTGGGGTTGCCTCCCTTTGTAGATCTCCGCCTACATAATCGCCTTTACTGCTAAAATTGCCTAAAGGTAAAATCTCTACACGACCTGTATATTGGTGGCCGCCCAAATTACCGGTGGTAATATTTCTACCTTCGCCCTGGGAAACGGCAAGCATTTCGCGCATTACAAAGCTTTCTGAAAAATCTATATGGTGCCTAAGCTGAAGTCCAAGATCGCGGTCTATATTAAACCTGCTATTCAACAAAGAACGATCTACAAATTGCATATTCGCTGAAGAAACAACCCTTTCGCGGTTACCCGGTAATTTGGTTTGCCCCACCCATAATTCGAAATTTTCATAAAAATTCCACATAACCACAGCATCCAAAATATAGTTTGGCGAATTACTGGTGAATTCTGAAGCTCCTGCAAGATCGCGGTTTGAAAGCCCTAGTTCTAGCTTGTATTTAAGTTTTGGAGTATAAGCAAAGCCGCTAAATTTTAATCGCGCCCTACGAACAAGGAAATTAGATTCCGCTTTTCCGTATTGATCGTCTTCATAATCCCATTGGGTGGTTGAAAGAAATTGCATTCTGGCGGCCATGTTCATAGACCAGGTACTATCTTTTCCAACAATATTTAGAATTCCCTTTCCAAATTTGGGTCCTTCAATATCTTGTGAAAATGCATTAAAGGAAATTATAAGCAAGAATGCAGTAGTTAACGTAAGTTTCATTTAAATCGATTTTAGTTTTTGTCGGTGCAAAGAACCAAAACCAATGTTAAGTGAATGTTTCCTAAAAGTTATATTTCAAAAGAATCCATTTTCAGAAAATACCCTAATCAACAAAGGGCTGCCCACAATGGATCAGCCCTAGTTTTTAAAATCTAGTCGACAAAAACTAAACGATTTTAAATTATGTCTTTTAAAAGACTTTACAAAGAAATACATTGAATGTTCCTTTTCGGTAAACTTAGTTTTACGAAATCATTAACTTTTAAGCAGTAATACTTCTATTTTTTAAGTATTTGAAAATTAGGGTCTTGCAGCTTTAATGTTATCATAAGGTTATGGAATTGTATTCTAGGGGTTAAATTCGTAGATTTGGTTAATCTGAAAAACAAACCTCACTATTATGAAAAAGATACTGGCACTTTTGGCAATCGTTTTTATTAGTTCTGCAGCAATGGCGCAGGAAAATAAGAAAAATACCTATTTTTTGGAAGGCGATTTGATTGAAGCTACCATCTATCATGAAAACGGGGTTGTAGCCCAAACCGGGTTTTATACCAAAGACAATAAACTTACGGGCGAGTGGATTAGTTATGATGTAAAAGGAAACATAACTTCTATAGGAGAATACAATGAAGGTGAAAAAGTAGGAACCTGGGTATTTTACCACGGCAATATACAACGGGAGGTAACTTATAAAGATTCACGAATAGCAAAGGTTGCCACCTGGAAACTTGAAGACACCTATGTTGTTTCGCACAATCCATAATAATATTGAAATTTCCGATAACTAAAAGAGCCTCTTAATTTAAGAGGCTCTTTTTGTAGAATCAAGAAATTTTAATTTAGTTGCTAATCCAATTCCATCCTGAAATATCTACAGGTGTTCCATTAAAAACATTGTCTTGAACCGAAGTTAAAGCAGTGCCGTCAACGATAATGTTTTGCACGGGGCCATTGTCTTTCATATCTACATTGGTTCCATAGTCTACAAGAAGCACATTAGTAAAAGTTGCCCCAGATTGTTTTTTGAATTGTAGCGCCGTTCCCCCAACAGTTGAAACCGCAGTGAAGTTTATAATTTTAGGGTTGTGGTTGTCGCCATCTGCCTCTATAGCAGTTGAAAATGGCTGTGAATGGCTAACATAGGTGTTGGTAATTGTACCATTCCATCCTTCGGTCCAGTCTACTGAATCGTCTTCGTTATTTTCGAAATAGAGATTTGAAGCAGAAACGGTACCACCGAAAAATTCTACCCCGTCATCGGCCCCATCAATTACGGCCACATTGGCAATACGGGTGCCAGAACCTACCGAATAAAGGGTAAGGCCATTGTATTGCGATTCGGTATTAATCTGTGCGCCCGCACTTTTAATTACCAAATATTCAATGCTGCCAGAGTTGTCTGCATCGTCAGTGCCGCCGTAAACCAGTCCGCCAACTTCCGCAATTACATTAATACCTTCCGTAGTTGTTGCTTTTCCGCAAAGTAATAATCCGCCCCAATCGCCCGGACTGTTTCCTTCGG
>CAXBDO010000003.1:0-24354 GCA_963974165.1 uncultured Aequorivita sp. | reverse complement strand
ACTTCGGCCAAATTAGGATTGACCTATACGGGTACAGTTTCTGGAGAAATTATTGAAGGAAACTACGAACAAATGGGACAAAAATTCCCCCTTACTTTGAAGAAAACCATTAAAACCAAACCTGGGAACACCGCCCTTCCATCAACTGATGAAGAATTGGCAGCCTTGGCAGCAAAAGCAAAAGGCAATTATAAATATTCGGTGGCCGATTATTTTAAAACCCCTGAGGCATATTCATTTCAACTTTCGCCAGATGGCAAGTATATAAGTTATTTAAAAAGACGGGAAACTGGCGAGCGCGACTTGTACTTAAAAGAAACCGCGACCCAAAAGGAAACCTTATTAATTGAACAGAAAGAAGATGTAATTCGCGGCTATTTTTGGGCGAATAATACCAGAATCCTGTATTTGCAAGATAAGGGTGGCGATGAAAACCATCACGTTTTTGGCGTAGATGTTACAGGTGAAAATAAAAAGGAGTTAACGCCTTACGAAGGTGTTAAGGCCAATATTATTGAATCTTTAAAGGAAGATGAAGACCACATTATTGTTCAAATGAATAAGGACAATGTTCAACAGGAAGAGCCATACCGTTTAAACATCAATACAGGCGAAGCCACAAAATTATATACCGTAAAAGCAGGTGACCCACCGGTGAGTTCATATGATTTTGACCGAAAAGGAAATCTGCGCGCCATAAACCGAATTGTAGACGGTATAAACATGGAATTGCTTTATAAAATTGATGGCGAATTCAAGCGCGTAAAACTTACCGAATTTGGAGATACTTTTGGAATTTCGTCCTTTAATCCAAGTACCGATAATCCAGATGATGCCTATGTTATTTCAAATTTGGATGGCGATAAAATTGAAATCCAATTGTATGATTTAAAAGCGAATAAAAAAATCAAAACGCTTTTCAAAAATGATACCTTCGATGTTTCTGGGGTTTCACTTTCAAGAAAAAGAAATTACGAAATAGATTATTTCAGCTATACGGGCGAAAAAACTGTAGTTGTTCCGGTAAGTGAAACTTATAAGAAAATCTATTCGCGCCTACAGAAGGAATTTGGAGACAAACAATTTTTCACCTTAGGCAAAACCGACGATGAGTCGCAGTACATGGTTGCTGTAACCAGCGATAAAATTGTAGGCGAATACTATCTATACGATGTAGAAAAAAATACGGTAAAACTGCTATACAAGTTATTGCCACACCTTAAAGCGGAAGATATGGCAACAGTGAAGCCAATTAAATTTAAAAGCCGCGACGGACTTACAATTTATGGGTACATAACCTTACCGGCCAACTATAAGGAAGGGCAAAGAGTGCCACTAATTGTAAATCCGCACGGCGGGCCGCAGGGTATTAGGGACAATTGGGGCTTTAACCCCGAGGCGCAATTATTTGCTAGCCGTGGCTATGCTACCTTACATGTTAATTTTAGAATTTCTGGCGGGTACGGCAAGGCATTTTTAAAAGCCGGTTTTGGAGAAATTGGCCGGAAAGCAATGAATGATGTTGAAGATGGTGTTGACTATGCAATAGCACAGGGCTGGGCAGATAAAGACAATGTAGCAATTTACGGCGGAAGCCACGGCGGTTACGCAGTTTTGCGCGGAATGACAAAAACGCCCGAAAAATACGCCTGTGGCGTAGATTACGTAGGCGTAAGCAACCTTCATACGTTTATGGGTACTATTCCTCCATACTGGGAAAAATACCGCGAACTGTTATACAAAATCTGGTACAACCCAAATATCCCCGAAGAAAAAGCAATAATGGACGAGATTTCTCCAGCTCTGCACGTAGATAAAATCACTAAACCGTTATTTGTTGTACAGGGAGCAAACGATCCGCGGGTTAATATAGACGAAGCAGACCAAATAGTTGAAACCCTAAGGAAGAAAGGCGTAAAAGTACCCTATATGGTGAAATATGATGAAGGCCATGGTTTTGCCAAAGAAGAAAACCAGTTGGCGCTATACGAAACCATGATGGGCTTTTTTGCCGAACATCTTAAAGCGAAGAAATAATGCCATCTTGAGGTTTTCAAGATTTAAATAATTAAAAAATGCCGGTGCTATTGCGCCGGCATTTTTATTTTAAGGATTTCTATCTTTTTATTTTTTCACCCACCACCGTAGTAGAAATTTGATCGTGGAAGAGTTTTTTGGTTTTCATAAAGGTGAAAATTTGCACGATTAACGGAATAATCAATAGGTACGAATAAGCCGTTAACACTCTAAAAATATTTCTCCAAAAGGCTTTAAAGAAGCCAATTCGATTTCCGTGTTTATCGGTAATTTCCAATTTCATTATCTGTTTGCCGAATGTTCCCTTGTATTTGGAAGATTCAAAAATAGCACAGATTATAAAATAGAATAACAGACTGAATATTACCATAAAGGTTGCTTCGGTATCAGACACGTCGTCCGCACCATCTGGATTTATCAGCACCGAAACAATGGCCCAAAATACAAAGGCCAAGAATACTGCGGGAATGGCGGTAATTAAATTGTCTAAAAAATAAGCCAGTGCTCTTTTCCACAGCACATTTTTATAGTAATCCTTTCGCCAATCGACGTCCATGGCAATGTTATTGAAGTTTTTGGTCTTAGCTTGTTTAGGCTCAACTTCCTTTACGGGTTCATTCTCCAATATTGCCCCCGCTGAGGGTGCTCTCGTTGCTTCAGGCTGATTGATTATCTCTTCCTCTGTTGGCGGGTTGGCACTTGTAGTTGGTTTAGGTTTTTCAGCCCCTTCGTCATAGCTAAAGTTTTCGATAGCTTCATAAATATCTGTTACAACGGCTATGATGGCATCGTCTTCACTATTCCAAAACTGTTTGTTGTTTAATGGCTGAAAGTTTTTCGGCAAGAGTGGAAGATTGACGAAAGGAGTAGATTTCCACATACAGTTTCTAACCAATATGGGAAGCATTACAGTTTCATTCCTATTGTGCCTTTCAATTACCTTTTGGGTGCGCATATAGGTTTCATCGTCATTTATAAAATCTGAACTTATAAATGCCAGCACAATTTCTGCCTCAAATAATTTTTTCTTGTATTCATTTACATCCTGCCCTGGCGGAATTTCAAAATCGCTTTCAATTTCTATTGGTCTTTTAGACCTTCTAATAGCTGGGGTTAAATGTTTTTTGATTGCAATACATTGTTGTTCGTCTTCCGGCGCTGCCAAAAAATAGATATTTATTGCGTCTATTTCTGGAGCTGTTTCAAAATTATCGATTGCCATATCGCATTATGTTTATTGGTTAGTAAAAGAGAAATTTAAAAGGGTCCGGGCTCGATGAAAGACCAGATGGTTTATTTTGCCAAAATATGGTCTACAAGTCTTTCTATACCATCCGCTACTTCGGTAAATGCCGCATCGCGGTCTACATATTCCAAAATAGGTTTTGCATTTCTGGGCAAGGCTTGCAGTTTTGCATATGGCAGGGAGGTCCATTTGCAATTTCTTAAAATAATAGGAACCACATAAGCGCTTCCTTCTTCGTGGCGGCGCATTGCTTCGGCAAGTTCTTTGTCCCAAATAAAATCGGAGGCATTAAAATCTACACTAATTAAAAGGAGAATAACATTTGCCTTTCGCAGTTCGTCCATAATGGTGGCATTCCATTCCTGGCCTGCAATAAGGGCCCGGTCGTTCCAGGCATCAATTTTTCCGGAGCGTTTTAATACCTTAAGGTATTTGTCCATTTCATTTTTAAGCTCCTCGTCTTCGTGAGCATAGGAAGTAAAAATCTGAACTTTACGTTGTGTAGTTTCTGCCATAATATCCAAAATTTATTTAATACAATTACTGCCCTAAAAGGAGCGGATCGAGTAACTTGAAGGTGTGAGGATACTATATAGGCGTAAAAATGGATACGCTTAAAGGACTAAATTTAA
Organism: uncultured Aequorivita sp.; assembly: GCA_963974165.1. Taxonomy (GTDB): domain Bacteria; phylum Bacteroidota; class Bacteroidia; order Flavobacteriales; family Flavobacteriaceae; genus Aequorivita. The sequence goes on along the minus strand of CAXBDO010000003.1, from coordinate 20,439 downwards.
GTAAATTATCGTAAAGGTTGCTAAGAAGAGCTTGTTTAAATATTTTGTTTTAAAGCAATTACAGCAATTGGGAGAATTAAAAATTTGGAAACTGTCGAGAAATATATATGCACTTAAAGGTTTTTTCCTTCCCATTCGGCATAAAACTGTTGCAGGAATCCTTCCATATATTTATGTCGCGAGGCCGCTATTTTTTTACCAGTTTCTGTATTCATCCGGTCTTTTAAAAGTAGCAATTTTTCATAAAAATGGTTGATGGTAGGCGCGTTAGACACTTTATATTCCGAAGGGCTCATTTGCAAATTGGGCTGAATATCAGGATCGTAAAGTTTTCGGTTTTTATAACCGCCATAATTAAATGTGCGGGCAATTCCTACGGCGCCCAAGGCATCTAATCTATCGGCATCCTGCACCACGTCTAATTCTTTCGAAGAAAATTCCTGAATTTTATTGCCGCCTTTAAACGAAATATTTTCAATAATCTTAATAACGTGGGCAATTTCTTCTTCTGAAACCGCTTGAGTTTCTAAAAATTCCCTTGCTTTTTTTGGCCCTACACTTTCATCGCCTCCGTGAAATTTTGAATCTGCTATATCGTGAAGCAGGGCGCCGAGTGCTACTATTTTTTTATTTACGGTTTCACCTTCAGCAATAAGTAAAGCGTTTTTATAAACCCGTTCTATATGAAACCAATCGTGGCCACCTTCGGCATCCTTTAATTCGGTTTTAACGAAGTTTATTGTATTTTGAATTAAATCTTCTGAAGAGTATAAATCCATTATTTGTGCACGTTTGAAGTGATTGTTTCTTCTACCTTATCTATCAACATTTCAACTTCAAAATCTGAAATTTTAATTGCCGGATGGGCAATCATTTCAAAACGCACCCCCATTTGGATTGGAAACATGCCATAGCGTTGCAATTTCCAGGAATTGTTGAAAGTAACGGGAATTACATAGCCTTCCGGAACTTTTTTGAAAAGTGTTTGCAGGCCGCTTCTTCTAAAAGGTTTTGGAACCCCAGTTTTGCTTCGCGTGCCTTCGGGAAAAATTACGCCGCTGCGTTTGTTTTTCTGAAGATATTTTGAAAATTTCACCAGTTCTACAATTGCCTGCCGCGGATTTTTTCGATCTATTAAAACAGATCCGCCGTGGCGCAAATTATAGGAAATGGAAGGAATGCCTTTGCCCAGTTCAACCTTAGAGATGAATTTTGGGTGGTATTTCCGCAGATACCAGCTAATTGGCGGTATGTCCCACATACTTTGATGGTTTGAAACTATAATAATTGGCACATTTTCAGGAACGGCAGTATTTATTTTTATATGGAATGTTGTACCCAAAACATTTAAGCAGCGCATTAAGGTCCAATTAAAATAATCGACACTTTTTTTATGCGCATTGTACCCGAACCAATTAAAGCATACCCATTGTACAGGGTGAAAAACTAGAATAGTAATCCCAAAAAGCAGGTAAAATAATACCGTAAAGGGGTAGCTTAAAATTTTTAAAAGTGCTTCCATAACCCGTCAAAAATAAGAAAACCGCCTTAAAGTTGACGGTTTTCCATTGTGCTTATTGAAATTATTAATTTCCTAATAAATCAACGCTTTGATTTTGATTTGTTTTTCAAGGTGTTTCTGTCCAATTGAACGTAATTATAAATGCATACAGCAATTATCATCGCCCAAAACGCCCTGTAAAGCCAATTATTAATTTCCTTTCCTAAAAGATAGGAAACTTTTGGGGCCTCATAAAAATTATAGGCAAGGGCCCCAAGGGCTAAAATGCCAATAACAATTACCAAAGGTTTACTTAACTGTATCACCTACTTTAAAAAATTAGCAATACTCGTTGTAAGCTCCTTTTAAATTTTCGGCTATCATTTGTGCTGGGCGGCCTTCAATGTGATGGCGCTCTAACATATGCACCAATTCGCCATTTTTGAATAATGCCATGGAAGGGGAACTTGGTGGAAAAGGTACCATATTCGCTCTTGCAGCATCTACTGCTTCGCGGTCTACGCCTGCAAAAACGGTTACTAAATGGTCTGGCTTTTTGTCGTTTTGAAGAGACATTGCCGCTCCTGGGCGCGCATTTGCAGCAGCGCAGCCACAAACCGAATTAACCACTACCAAGGTAGTGCCTTCATTTTTTAAAGCTGCCTCCACTTCTGGGGCGGTATATAATTGGGAAAAACCTACTTTGGTAAGGTCTTCACGCATTGGTTTTACTAATTCTTCTGGATACATACTGTTTTATTTAAAGTGTATTAAATTATGAATGCAAAGATACAAATTATGAAGGGGAAAATTTCCCGATACCGAATTCCAAATTCCAAAAAAATCCCCGAATTCCCATTTGGGCTCCTTAGTTTGAAATTTGGTGCTTTTAACGCTACCTTTGTCGCCGCTTTTAAAGAAAAATTACATTTTTATGATTCGTTGGTTATTAGCCGTTCTTGGTTATTTTTTATATCGTTTGCCCGGTGCTATTGCTGGTTTTGTAATAGGAAGTTTACTGGACAATATTACCATGAAGGGAAAGACCTTTCAAACTTCATTTGGCACTTCCTCGCAAGTTACCCCTGCAGATTTTGAATTAAACTTGCTTTCCTTGGCGTCGTTGGTAATTAAGGCTGACGGACAGGTTAGCCAAACCGAACTCGATTTTGTTCGGCAGTACTTTGTGCAGGCCTATGGACGCGAACGCGCAAATGCAACTTTTAAGGTTTTTAATGAAGTAATTAAGAACCGAGAAATTTCGGCCCAAAAACTGTGTAACGATTTTCGCCAAAGAACCCGTTATGAAAGCAGATTGCAAATACTTCATTTTTTATTTAGTATAGCCAATGCAGATGGTAGCGTTTCAACCGCCGAGGTAAATGAAATAAACCGAATTGCAGGATTTCTTGGGGTTTATGCCCGCGATTTTGAAAGCATTAAAGCAATGTTCTTTAAAAATCCAGACAGTGCCTATAAGATTCTTGAAATAGACCGAACTGCCACCGTTGCCGAAATAAAAACCGCCTACCGTACAATGGTAAAGAAATACCATCCAGACAAACTTCAGCATATGGATGAAGCCTATCAAAAAGGTGGGGAAGAAAAGTTCAATAAGGTGCAGGAAGCCTATGAACAACTTCAGAAAGAGCGCGGTTTTTAATTTATAAGCACATTTCTATTTTACAAATTTAGCCTCGTTTTTGGGGCTACTAAGAACATTTTATCATTATTTTTAGATAAGGCTAAAAATTAAGACTAGTCAAATAGAAAAATAAGTTTACCTTTGTACCTATGTTTACATTAGCTGAAGAAAATTATTTAAAGGCAATTTTCCATCTGGAGCACGAGAAAGCAGGTGAAGTTAGCACCAATGCCATAGCCGAAAGCATTGAGACCAAACCTTCATCGGTTACCGATATGGTCCAAAAACTTGCAGAGAAAAAGTTGTTGGTTTACAGGCGCTATAAGGGTGCCCAATTAACCGATATGGGCCGAAAAGTTGCCGCTGGGGTGATTAGAAAACACCGCTTGTGGGAAGTTTTTTTGGTGGAAAAATTAAAGTTCCATTGGGATGAGGTCCATGAAATAGCCGAGCAATTGGAGCATATTCAATCAGAAGAGCTTATTACCCGCCTCGACCAATTTTTGGGCAGTCCAGATTTTGACCCGCATGGCGACCCAATTCCAGATAAGCACGGAGTTTTAAAGCGTACGGAGAAAAAATTGCTGTCGGAAATTAATAAAAATGAAAGCGGAGTTTGTGTAGGTGTGAAAGAATCGAGCGTGGAATTTCTTCAATATTTAGATAAAAAAAAGATTAGCATAGGCACAAAAATTAAGGTTTTAGGAAAAGAGTTTTTTGATGGTTCCATGGTAATCCAAGTGGGGCGGGAGCAGTTTTTTATTTCAAATAAAATAGCCGAAAATCTATTTGTTCAAACGCTTTAATGATTAGGAAATGAAAAAGTTTATAACCTTTATCTTCACACTAACATTGCCAACAGTTTTAATTTCACAAGAAATAGAAATTTCCGAAGCGCTTATTACCGATAGGCCAGACGCAACAGAATCTCCTAACACCGTAACTCATAAATCGCTTCAAGTGGAAACTGGAATTTATTATATTTCTTTTGAAGAGAACAACAACAAATTTGAAAACATAGGATATAATACCACCTTACTACGGTATGGACTGCTCAATAATTTTGAAGTTCGGCTGGGTTGGAATTTTGAGGAAAGTAGAACATCAATAGCGGGACAACAGGGAGAAATAAGCAACACTGGATTCTCCCCTATATTGGTGGGGATGAAGGTAGCCATAGTTGAAGAAAAAGGATGGCTGCCAACTATTGGTCTGCTTGGGCATGTATATCTTCCATATACCGCCCCAAAAGAGGATCGTCCCGAAACCACAGGGGTCGATTTTAGGTTTGCCTTCGGGCATAGTGTGGGGGAAAAATCGAACATTTCATACAACCTTGGTGCCCAATGGGGAAACGACTCTCCCGAGGCTGCCTATATTTATACCCTTGCCTACGGATATAGCATTACAGATTCGGTTGGTTTCTATGCCGAGATTTATGGTGATTTCCCTGAAAATGGTTCGGCAAACCATTATTGGGACACAGGATTTACCTATTTAATTAAAAATAATATTCAACTGGATGCCACTGTTGGCAGAGGTTTTACGCAAGGGCAGGATATTCTGTTAAGCGCCGGGGCCAGTTTTAGAATTCCAAAATAAATAAAATGAAGAAATTACTATTTATAATTATTGCTATTAGCATTTTTGGATGTAAGGATGCTTCAGAAGATTCAGGCAAATTGAACGTCGTTACCACGACCACCATGCTAACCGATTTGCTGCAAAATATTGGAGGAAACCACATTGAATTGCAAGGATTAATGGGCGCGGGAGTAGATCCACACCTTTATAAGGCCAGTGAGGGTGATGTTACAAAACTCTACGAGGCCGACATTATTTTCTATAGCGGGCTACATCTTGAAGGAAAATTGGTAGATATTTTTGAAAAAATGGAAGGCCGAAAGAATACAGTTTCCTTGGGCGATAAACTGCCCAAAAACCAATTGATCCCTTCGGAATATTTTGCTTCTAATTTCGATCCGCACGTTTGGTTCAATATTCAATTCTTTAAACAATTTGCCCAAATTGTTACCGAAGAACTTTCTAAGGCCGATCCTAAAAATGCTGAAAGCTTTGCGGAAAACAACAAAATATTCCAAAATAAATTAGATGAACTTGAAACTGAAGTAAAGGCTACTATAGCCACATTGCCAGCAGAAAAGCGTATTTTGGTTACCGCCCACGATGCCTTTAACTATTTTGGTGAAGCCTATGGCTTTCAAGTAGTGGGGTTGCAGGGAATTTCAACCGCAACCGAAGCTGGAGTAAAAGATGTTCAAAATCTGGCAGAATTTATCATTCAAAATAACATTAAGGCAATATTTGTAGAAAGTTCAGTGCCTAGGCGTACAATTGAAGCCTTACGTGAATCGGTGCTTTCCAAAAACCACCATGTAGAAATTGGCGGCTCCCTTTATAGTGACGCCCTGGGCGATACGGGTACCGAAGAAGGCACTTACATTGGGATGGTTAAATACAATGTAAAAACTATTGTAAACGCCCTTAAATAAAGGCAAAAACACAAAGCCATGGATCAAAAAATTGCTGTTCAAATAGACGATCTTACCGTAGCTTACAACTATAAGCCAGTTTTGTGGGATATAGATCTATCTGTTCCCGAAGGAGTTTTAATGGCCATTGTGGGCCCAAATGGTGCCGGAAAATCTACCCTTATAAAAGCAATTTTAGGTATTATAAAACCTATTGCCGGTAGTGTTTCAATTTATGGAAAACCGTATTCCAAGCAACGAAAGTTAGTTGCCTACGTTCCCCAAAAAGGAAGTGTAGATTGGGATTTCCCAACAACGGCGCTAGATGTGGTTATGATGGGCACCTATGGCAGTTTGGGCTGGATAAAACGCCCCGGCCAAAAGGAAAAAAAGATTGCCTTGGAATCTATGGAAAAAGTGGGCATGCTTGCGTTTAAAAATCGACAGATAAGTCAATTAAGTGGGGGGCAACAGCAACGGGTATTTTTGGCGAGGGCTTTGGCGCAGGATGCCGCCATCTATTTTATGGATGAACCCTTTCAAGGAGTTGATGCCACTACCGAAATAGCCATTATCAATATTTTAAAGGAATTGCGAAAGGCAGGAAAAACGGTTGTGGTTGTTCATCACGATTTGCAAACAGTACCCGAATATTTTGATTGGGTAACCTTTTTGAATGTGAAGAAAATAGCCACCGGCCCGGTGAAGGAAATATTTAACGATGGCAACCTTACTAAAACCTATGGTATTAATTATAAGGTAGCGGTGAATAAATAGTCAGTAGTCGGGAGACTATAGCCGGTAGAGTATCACTGATCTTATAAATGACCGATGATGATGTGACTTTAAGAAATACAAATTATATAAGTTAGAGCTATGGAAAATCCAAAATTCAAATTTGAGGATTTAAATGTATATCAAAAATCTCTGGAATTTGTTGACGACGTATATACTATCGCAAAGAAATTTCCAAAAGATGAAATCTATGGTTTAACATCACAATATAAAAGAGCCTCAGTTTCTATCCCTTTAAATATTGCAGAAGGTGCTGGCGATACTGATGCACAATTCCATAGATATCTTCAGCTTGCGTGGGCTTCCTCAAAAGAATGTGTTGTATGCTCTACAATAGCTAAAAGGCAAGGGTTTATTTCGAAAGAAGAAGATGTAGAGGCAAGGATAAAACTGGCAGAATTAGCGAAAATGACAATTTCGCTTCAGAAATATCTCAAAAAATCCAAATCATAAATCCCTACCGACTACCGTCCAAAGACTACCGACTAATAACAAAACTATGTCAATAACAGAATACTTCAACTTACTCTGGACAGATTACACCCTGCGTACCATAACCTTGGGAACAGCGGTTTTGGGTGCTATTTGCGGGATGTTGGGCAGTTTTGCGGTACTTAGAAAGCAGAGTTTGCTGGGCGATGCTATTTCGCACGCTGCGCTTCCGGGCATAGCCTTGGCGTTTTTAATTACGGGCGCCAAAGATTCGGGCATTTTATTGTTGGGAGCATTGGTAAGTGGGCTGGTTGGCACATTTTGGATAAGGGGAATAACTTCAAAAACCCATCTTAAAAGTGATACCGCTTTAGGGTTAATTCTTTCCATCTTCTTCGGCTTTGGAATGTTATTGCTTACGTTTATTCAGAAACAACCCAATGCCAATCAAGCGGGTTTGGATAAATATCTTTTTGGACAAGCAGCAACCCTTGTAGAAAGCGATGTACAATTAATGATAATCGTAACCGGATTTTCACTTTTTGTACTTCTTCTTTTTTGGAAGGAATTTAAAATACTTCTTTTTGACGCGGACTACACAAAAACCCTAGGGTTCAACACAAAATTTATAGATGTGCTCGTAACCTTTTTAATCGTTTTAGCAATCGTATTAGGGTTACAGACTGTTGGGGTAGTATTAATGAGCGCTATATTGCTCGCGCCAGCAGCAGCGGCCAGACAATGGACCAACAATCTGGGTACTATGGTTATTTTGGCAGCATTTTTTGGAGCATTTTCTGGTGTATTTGGTACGGCAATTAGTGCTAGCCAAAAAAATCTCTCTACAGGGCCTGTAATTGTATTGGTAGCAGGCGTATTTGTTCTATTTTCCTTTATTTTTTCGCCTAAAAGAGGGCTTTTATTCCGAGAAATTAGATTTCGCAAAAATCGTACGGATTTAAAGTTGATGAAAACCCTTCAGTTTATGTACGGCATTGCACAGGAGCACGAAAATTTTTCACATCCGCATGCCATTCGTATTCTGAATAATTTTCAAGGGTTTACAAAAGGATCACTCAAAAAATTGGAAAACGAAGGCTGGATTGCGATTGAGGGTCAACAATGGGCACTAACCCGAAAAGGCTTCAAGCAGGCCCAAGAAATGTATAACCAAAAACCCGGCAATGAGTAATCCGCAAATAGAAATACAGCTTATAGCAGCTATTGTTGCCGTAGCCTGCGCTATTCCAGGGGTATTTTTGGTACTGCGGAAAATGGCACTAATTAGCGATGCCATAAGTCATGCAATTTTACCGGGGATTGTTGTTGGCTTTTTTATAACCCAAGACTTAAATTCTCCATTGCTTATTCTGTTGGCTGCATTAACAGGGGTAATAACTGTGGTTTTAGTTGAATTTATACAAAAAACGGGATTGGTAAAAGAAGACACTGCCATTGGGCTGGTGTTTCCGGTATTGTTCAGTATAGGGGTTATACTAATAGCGAAAAACGCAAATGATGTGCATTTAGATGTTGATGCCGTGCTACTTGGTGAGCTAGCTTTTGCTCCATTTGACAGATTTTTAGTTGGGGGGGCAGATTGGGGCCCAAAATCGCTTTGGGTAATGGGCAGCATTTTATTGATAACTATAGGGTTATTAGTGTTATTCTTCAAAGAATTAAAAGTTAGCACTTTTGATGCTGGTCTATCGGCCTCATTGGGAATTTCACCAGTTATTATGCATTATGGTTTAATGTCTGTTTCATCTATTACCGTGGTTGGCGCGTTTGATGCCGTTGGCGCCATTTTGGTGGTGGCATTAATGATAGCGCCGGCAGCAACGGCTTATTTGTTTACTGAAGATCTTAAAAAAATGATTGGCCTGTCCATACTTTTCGGCGTTGTTTCTGCGCTCTCCGGTTATTGGGTGGCCCATGTGCTGGATGCTTCCATTTCAGGTGCTATTGTTAGTACGCTGGGGGTTATTTTTTTAATCGTCTATTTATTCGCCCCCAAAAAAGGACTCATAGCTGTGCTTTACAGGCAGAAACAGCAACGTATAGAGGTTTCACTCATTACATTTCTTCTGCATTTAAGCAGGCATGAGGAAAAAAGTGAAAGGCACATAAACCACTTACAGGAACATATTAACTGGCGTGCCGTTCGCGCAAATACAGTATTGGAATTAGCCGAAAAAAACAACCTTGTGGAAATTAAAAATGACGTTGTTTTTCTAACAGAAAAAGGCTTGGTTTTTACAGAAAAATCGTTGGATTACATCATATCCAATAAAGATGAAAAGATTGAGCCAATGAAAGAAGATTTCTTTTTGTTTAGGGGGTAGATGCCAAACGAATTTTAACCTCGCTTTTGTGGCGCTATTTTTTATACTATCTTTAAATTTGAAAAAACGAAAAACAATGAAAAATTCACTTCTAGCAATCATTATTTTATTTTCAAGCTTTGCTTTCGGGCAGGACGATGCGGCCGAAACTCCTAAAATAGCCATAAAGGTTTCAAAAGGGGAAACGGTAGTTATAAAAGGTGTTTCAATAAAATTTGTTGAGGTAGTGGAAGATTCCCGTTGCCCTACGGGAGTAGATTGTATTTGGGCCGGTCGCGCCAAAGTGAAAGTCACTGTTACCACAAATGCAAAAACAGAAGAAAAAATTCTGATTTTTGGTGAAGTTAGACCCGGCGAAGAAGAGAGTACTAACTTGTACAGTTCTTCACAATTTGCGATTAACGGTTTAAAATTAACGCCTTACCCAAATGCCAAATCTGTCGGGAAAATAGAAAACTATGTGCTGTTGGTTTGTGAAGAGAAAAACAAATAATTAATGGCAACCGCAATCTTTTTTGCCACATTTGGTCTTTCCGCCATCTAAGGTGCCATTTGAATTTTGGCGTGCTTCAAAAATAGGGTTCCAAACAAACTTTTTTAAAAGAAAGCCTGCAGCTAAGGAAAAGGTTATAAAAACTAATATTGTTTGCATAGCACAAAGATACTTATTTAGCCCCTAAACGGCAAAGGGAGAATTTCTACTTAAGTTATTATTCAAAATATTACTACTTCAATAAAACTGCTTGCCGATCCGTCTTTTTGATTTATTTCAAAAATTGATACGCTGCCAAGGCTACCACGTAAGCAATTCCACTCATAACAAATAATTGCCACATAGGCCATTTCCAACTATTGGTTTCCCGTTTTACGATGGCCAGTGTACTCATACATTGCATTGCAAAGGCATAAAACAACAATAGGGAAACGCCGCTCGCAAAGTTGAACAATGGGCCGCCCAAAACCGGATTAACCTCGGCTGCCATTCTATTTTTAATGGTTTGTTCATCATCATTACCCACGCTATATATAGTTGCAAGGGTCCCAACAAAAACCTCCCTGGCGGCGAAAGAACTTACAAGGGCAATACCAATTTTCCAGTCGTAACCCAAAGGGCGAACTGCAGGCTCTATGGCGTGCCCAATGCGGCCAATGTATGAATGCTCCAATTTATAGGAATCTACATGCATATCAATTTCTTCTGCCGAAAGATTTTGCGAAGCGTATTCAGATTGTATAATTGCTTCGGCATTATTGAAATTTCCGGGACCATAAGAAGCTAGAACCCAAAGAATAATTGAAATGGCAAGTATTATTTTACCAGCGCCAAATACAAAGGCTTTGGTCTTTTCAATAACCGTAATAATTACATTTTTGGGAAGCGGCAATTTATAATTGGGCATTTCTACCACAAAGAAACTTTTGGAACGAATTTTTAATATTTTATCGAGTATGTATGCTGAAAAAATAGCTGCGCCAAATCCCAAAACGTACATAAACATTAGGGTTAGGCCTTGAAGGCTGAAGATTCCCAATACGCGAGTGTCGGGAATTACCAAGGCAATAATTATTAAATATACCGGTAAACGCGCAGAACAGGTTGTAAATGGCGTAACCAAAATAGTAATTAAACGCTCTTTCCAATTTTCAATATTACGGGTGGCCATAATGGCTGGAATGGCACAGGCCGTACCCGCTACCAATGGCACCACACTTTTTCCGCTCAGGCCAAACCTTCGCATAACCCTATCCATCAAAAATACTACCCTACTCATATATCCGGTTTCTTCCAAAATAGAGATGAATAGAAAAAGAAAGGCAATCTGTGGTATAAAAATTACAATCCCCCCAATACCCGGAATTATTCCTTCGGCTATTAAATTAGTGAAATCTCCAACGGGCATGTTGTTTTTTGTCCATTCGCTAAAAGATGCAAATGTGCTATCTATAAAATCCATTGGATAGGCACTCCAATCAAAAATAGCTTGAAAGATAAGGAGCAAAATACTGAAGAAAATTACATACCCCCAGACTTTATGCGTTAAGACCCTATCCAATTTGCTTCGTAGATCTTTGGCATTTGCCGTGTCTATATGAAGGGTTTGCTTTAAAGTTTCATTTATAAACTGGTACCGAATAATCGTTTCCTTTTGCTGTAGACGTTTTAGGTTGCCAACAGATTCTGTTTGAAAGGAAGCTACACCCTTCAGTTCATTCCTGTTCAATTTTCCAAAATTAACGTCCTGCGTTATAACCAGCCACAATTTGTAAAGATCTTGGTTGGGAAACGCCTTTCGCAAACGGTCAAAATATTCAGGCGAAATGCTCGATGCATTTAAACAGGGTTTGGTAGAAAGTTGATTGTAATTTTCAATAAGGTCTTTTAATGATTCGAAGCCTAGATTTCTTCGCGAACTAATAAGCGCAATTTTGGTCTGTAGTTTTTCTTCCAGCAATTTCACATCTAAGGTGATTGCCTTCCGCTTCATTCTATCAGACATATTGATGGCAAGAATGGTAGGAATGCCCAGATCTTTTATTTGGGTGAAGAGTAACAGGTTGCGCTTTAGGTTTTCCACATCGGCAACAACCACGGCCACATCTGGAAAGTCTTTATCGTTTTTGTTGAGCAATAATTCAATTACAACGTTTTCATCTACAGAGGAAGCATTTAAACTATAGGTTCCGGGTAAATCGAGGATGTGTACTTTGCACGAACGGCCAAACTTGCAGGTTCCCTGCTTTTTTTCAACCGTGATGCCCGGATAGTTGCCCACTTTTTGGTTCAGTCCCGTAAGCCGATTAAACACAGAGGTTTTACCGGTGTTGGGGTTTCCAATAAGTGCAACGTTTATATTTTTTGCCATATTTTAACTTCGCTCAATAACCAATTTCGACTGCGCTTATAAAACTAAAAATCGAAACGGCGCAGTAAGCTTTCATAAGTTCCGCATGGAAGCGAGCAGAATATTTAAAAATTAAAACAGTTCAATTTCAATCTTACAAGCTGTTTCTTTTCGAATGGCAAGATGGCTTCCGTTTATATTTAAATATAGCGGATCATTAAATGGCGCTACTTGCACCAAATACACCTCATTGCCTGGAAGACAGCCCATCTCCAATAATTTAAGGGGAACAACATCTACGGAAAATTCCTTAATTATGCCGCGCTGCCCTTTTTTTAATGATGCTATCGTTACCATCTTTTTATTTAGATTGATTTTAAACAAGGCAAAAGTAAAGGAAAAAAAGGACGTGGGAAAAAACGTTCGGAGATATTTTAACTGTTTAGAATATATGCCTTAAGAAATCAGTCTTCTCTTTTTAGAATTTCAATATCTTTTAGAAGCTTTTCGATAGATTCTGCATCGGTGCCGTCATAAAATCCGCGGATACGCTTTTTTTTATCAACCAGTACAAAATTCTCGGTATGCACTAGGTCATTTTCCTGAAATGGTACGTCCTTGGCGGCCAGATACGATTTTCGGGCGAGGTTATAAATTTCCTTTTTATCGCCAGTAACCAGATTCCATTTTGCATCGTTTACGCCTTTTTCCACCGCATACTTTTTCAATTGGGCCACAGAGTCTATTTCTGGAGTTACGGTATGCGAAAGTAGTAGCACTTCATTGTCTGTCTTCAGCCGTTCCTGAATTTTCAGCATATGATCTGTCATGACTGGGCAAATGGTCTGGCAAGTGGTAAAGAAAAAATCGGCCACATAGATTTTATCCTTGTAGGTATTTTGGGTAATGGTCTCGCCATTTTGGTTTGTAAGGCTGAAATCTGCAATGGTATGATATTTTTTTACATATTGAAGCGTACTGTCTACAAGCTCTGGCGCAACATCTGCGGGTTGGTAGATGTTTAGGGATTCCGTCGGTTTCATTATCTGAAAAATAATACCGATAATAATTATTGAAAGAATTAATAATACTACTGCGAAGAATTTGTATTTACTGAAAAAGCTGAGCATTGAAATATATTTTTGAAACCACTTACTGGGGTGCAAAAATAGACCCTAAATACAACAAATTGAATACTTTTAACATACGAATTTTTCAGGGTAGTCTTTTGTAATCATATCTCTTTCCACAAGAATTTTCATTTTAAAAAAGCGCTAAATTTCTTTCCATTTCTATAATAATATGGGCAGAATTGTATTACAGTAACCAAATACAAGATAAATAAGCCGTAACCTAACTGCTTATTTTTTTTGCAAGTTCTAAAAGATTACTTTTGTGCGATTTTTTAACTGAAACCTTTCCACAGGTAAATCAGTTTAACTTGCCTCTATTTTATTACGGAGGAGTTTAAAAATTGATACTTTTTATTAAAAATTTCTATATAAGAACCTATGACTCCATTTGCTGTTAAAGCGATACAACTTCTTTTAAGTTTATCTTTACTTATTATTCTTCACGAATTAGGGCATTACATACCAGCCAAACTTTTTAAGACCAGGGTAGAAAAATTCTATCTCTTTTTCGATGTAAAATTCTCACTTTTCAAAAAGAAAATTGGCGAAACTGTTTATGGAATTGGATGGCTTCCGCTAGGAGGTTATGTGAAAATTTCAGGAATGATCGATGAGAGCATGGACAAGGAGCAGATGGCGCAACCACCACAGCCGTGGGAATTTCGAAGTAAACCTGCGTGGCAACGATTAATTATTATGCTTGGTGGTGTTACGGTTAACATTATTGTTGGTTTCGTAATTTATATGGGTATTCTATATGTGTACGGAAAAAACATAACCACTAATGAAGATATGCCCCAAGGTTTTGCTGTTACCGAACAGTTTAAGGAGTACGGTTTTGAGGATGGCGATCAAATCTTGAGCATTAATGGAGAACCCTTAGACGATGTACTTGAAATAAACCGATATATTTTTGTTCGCGATGTTTCTAAAGTTGAGGTAAAACATGCTGACGGCAGTGTAGAGATTGTTGAAGTTCCAGAAGATGCTGGCTCAAAAATGTTTGAAAGCGGCATTATGCCTGCGTTCAGTCCTAGACAAGGCACAACGCTAGATTCGGTTTGGACAGATTTCCCCGCCCAAAAAGCAGGTATTTTAAAGTCTGATAAAATTGTGGCCATAAATGGCCAGGAAATGAAATATTTGGATGAATTCCAGCGTATAGCAGAAGCCAATAAAGGCAAGGAAAATACAGTAGTTGTTTTAAGAGGTAGCCAATTGGATACCCTAACGATAACTCCAGACGATAAAGGAACCTTTGGGGTTACATTTTCAAATGATGAATTACGTTCACAATTGGGTAAAACAAAAATTGAATACACTTTGGGCGAAAGTATTGTTGGTGGCTTTGGTTTTGGCTACAACACCCTAAAAGACTACGTTGCACAATTTAAATACGTGTTCACACAAAAAGGCGCTACACAGGTTGGTGGTTTTGGCGCAATTGGTAATCTTTTCCCGGGAGTGTGGGATTGGCAAAGCTTTTGGGCTACAACCGCTTTAATATCTATTATCCTTGCATTTATGAACATCTTGCCTATACCAGCTTTGGATGGTGGGCACGTAATGTTTCTGTTATATGAAATTGTGACGGGCAGAAAACCTAATGACAAGTTTATGGAATATGCTCAAATGGTAGGCTTTTTCATCTTAATTGCCTTGGTGCTATTTGCCAATGGAAACGATATTTATCGCTGGCTATTTGAATAGTGCATTTAAAAAATAAAATTTCCAAAATACTTCGGCACACTACCGAAGTATTTTTTTTGATAAATTTTGATGACTTTCAAGAGTTGGTACGATGAATTAGAACAGACCTAATTAAGTAGCATTGTGATCTTTTTAAGTCAATTTAATTTCATTCAACCGTTATAAACAGCCGTTTATCTGAAAATGTTAAAATAAATAGAAAAAATACATATAAATTGTATCTTTCTATATTGTTTAATAGCAAATGAATAATAATTACGGAAAAGAGCTTAAAAAACTACCATTTAATGAAATGGTATTGCTCATTAAAAGAAATGATGCCGATACTTTACAGGCCTTGTATTTAACCAATTTTCCGAAAGTTAGACGATACGTTCTTAAACATAACGGCGATGAGCAACAAGCAAAAGATATCTATCAAGATGCTTTTTTGGCCATGTGGCGAAATATTAAAAACGATAGATTTTTAGACCAAGGGCATTCATTAATCAATGGATATCTGTTTAAGATAGCCAAATACAAATGGCTGGATCATCTACGGTCTGCGAAGTATAAGAATACGATCTTCATAAACCACGATTTGGAATTTAACGAATCTGAGGTTGAAATAGAGGAAAGTAACGGCAAGCGATTAAAACTTGTAATGGACTGCTTTGGAAATCTTGGTGAACGTTGCCAAACACTATTGAAGCTGTTCTATTTTGAAAGAAGACCTTATTCCGAAATTGCCAAAATATTGGCCATAGACGAAGCTTCTGCCAAAAATGCCAAATATAGATGCCAAGAGCAGTTAAAAAAAATGACCCAAATAATCCCCAATGGAACCTAATAATATAAAATACAACCAAGAAGATATAGCGCTGATAGATGCATATTTACTCGGAAATCTCGATTCGGATGAACTTGCGGAATTTAAGGAGCGCAAGCGGAAATACCCCGATTTCACCCAATTGGTTGAGCAGCAAAAGAACTTAATTGATGGAATTGAAGAAATTAGCCTCAGCAATATGTTGGACAAATTTCACGAAAGTGCCGAAAGCGAAGCTGAAAGAACTTGGATGAGCCGCGGAAGATGGGCGTTGGCGGCTTCACTTGTATTGTTAATCTCTGTTTGTGGATGGGCCCTCCTGGACCGAAATTCGGCAGATAGGGTTTTTGCTTCCCACTTTAAACCAGATCCAGGACTTCCCACCACTATGGGCGCCTATTCAAACTACGATTTTTACTACGGAATGGTAAACTATAAGCGTAAGGAATATCCTGAAGCTATCGCAAAATGGGAACCTTTATATGCCGCAAATGCATCGAATGATACGCTAACATATTTCCTTGGCATTGCAAACCTGGCAAATGGCAATTCACGCCACGCCGAAAAATATCTTCAACTTGCCAGTAAAGACACGGGCAGTATCTTTTCCGAAGAAATTAAATTTTATCTAGCCCTGGCCCTTCTGAAAAAGCACAATATTACAGAAGCCAAATCTGTTCTTAAAGGCAATAAATTCCCCGCGAATATCGCGTTATTAAAGGATTTAGAAGACTTATAAATGAGCAGCCTTATTTGTCTGCCAAAAATTTCTAAAACAAATTTCAATAAAGTTTCAAATAATATTTTGAAGGAAATAAAAAATAGGTATATTTGCAACCGCTAACGTGTTTTTGGTGGGTATTGTATTTTACAAAATTGAAGCGTATTCCCTTGTTGCAGAGTTGGTTAATGGATAAGAATAAATAGGGAGTGCTCCCTATTGAATTAATGCATACCCTTTGTGCTGATAATTTGAAAGCACAGTTAAGGCAGAAAGTGCAAGTTGGGTATATTCATTCATATCCTTTGGTTCAAAATCGCGACCCGACAATGCCTGTCCGCAAACATAAACCTTCACCCCATTCGCCTTCAACAATTTTAATAGCTCTAAGTTGGGGTTGGGTTTGTTATACTTCTTTTGATACATAGCTTCTGAGAGTGCCAAATAGGTAGCTTCGCCATGAACTACCGCTACTACCTCCAATTTTTCTGACGGCATTTTTGCCGCTTCAAATAAATTTAGGGTGCGTGCAATTCTCCATAACCCGGCATTTACACCTTCCTTTTCTTTTTCATCTGTAATATTGAAAACTAATTTATGGTGAATGGATGCATCGGGTTGTTCTGCGGCGTTTTCAAAGTATTTAATTTTTCCATAACCTTCAATTTTTGGCGTTTGCCATTCTTGGGCAATCATTTGAAAACCCATAAATAGTATTACTAGAGTGAATATTCTTTTCATTGTTATAAATTTAGTTGCGCGTTAATAGTTCATTTAAATTTTTTCCGAAGTAATTAATCGTAAATTCTAACCTCTCCCATTCGTTTAGGATAATGAAGTTTTTCCAATTGCCTTAATTGTTCAATAACAAATTCTGTAAGTACCAATTCGGTTTTTTGAATATTCGCCCCTTTTGCAAACTCTTCATAATTATGAATTCCTTCAAGCATACCGGTATGGGTGGCAATCTTATACGTTTTTGAAGGGTTAAGATCAATATTGTTAATCTTGATGTTATCTATTCGGGCATTAATTTCGCCATTTAAGTGGAGATTGTATGAAATGCCCGAAGATTGAAGTAAACCTCCAACCGTTTTTAATTTATCGGGGGGATTTAAATTTATGGCGGTTTGTTCTAAAGAGCGTTTTATTTGCTCGCCAGTCATTTCTAAGGTTACAATTTTTGAAGGATGCGGCAATAATCTGTAGATATTTTCAGAAGTTACGTCATTCATTAATGAAATTCCGTAGCCAACCCCGGGAAGAAAGGCTGCGTCTACTCCAAATTTCTCTATCATCAAACTTGTTACTAATTTATCGAATGGACTTTCAGATTTATACTGTCGCCCTATTATAGTTGTGGCTGTAGTAATTTTCTCCTCTAATTTTTCTTTAAAAGGTCTTCGAAGTTGCAATATTTTTTCTTGAATTTCCTGATCGGGAGAAATTTTGTCGTGCCACAAATGATGATATGTAGTATTCAGGTTTATAATTTTATTGTTGATTATCTGCAGTTCAGTTTCACCTAAAACAGCACCATCAGACAGCGCTTGAACTATATAGGTATTGTTTATTTTTATAGGCGGTGAAATAAGGTCGTGGCTATGAGCGCCAACAATAAGATCTATACCATCAATTTTTTCTGCGATTAGTTTATCTACCGCCATCCCTTCATGGGAAAGTACTACTATGAGATCTGCCTTGTCTTGAAGCACTGGAAGGTACTTTTGAATGGCTTCAATACCAGTAACAAATTCAAGGCCTTCAATATTTTTAGGGTTTCCGGTTAGCGGAGTATTTCTATATCCTATAGGAAATAGCGCAATATTTATTCCTTGTTTATTTAAGATTACATAAGGATTACCAAAAATTGGTTGGCCCGATTCTATGGAAATAATATTTGCGGCGCGCATTGGGAAATTTGCTAGCTGCTGTAACTGCTTTGTTCGATCTACGCCATAGTCAAAGTCATGATTTCCCAAGGCCATTAGGTCATAATTAACCTCATTCATCAAACTAATCATCGCTTCTCCTTTTGTAAGATTTCCTAATTGGTCGTCGCTAAACGTATCGCCACCGTCTAATAAAATTACCTTCTCAGGGCCTTTCTTCATTCTTAAACTCTTTATTGCACCCGCCAAATATTCGAACCCACCAATAATCGCTTCACGATCGAATTTTATTAGATTGTCTATAGAATCGCCTGTTTGGGCAGTAGTGTTATCTAAAGTAGTTTTAAACGGCATATAGTTGCCGTGCATATCGTTTGTATGGAGAATGGAAATTGATTTTATTTCGGAGGGTTTCGGAGATCGTTCTTTTTCAAATTCTGAAGTTGAACCACAATTAATCATAAACATAGAAGCAATTATAAGAACCGGAAAAAATATTTTAGAATAATTCATAGGTTAATCATTTTTATTTTCAAACTATATACGGCTATATTATGCGTTTTAAATGCTATCGAATGATATAAAGATACCCTCTAATTTTTTTTAATAATATTAAAGAAGTTCTAAATTATTATGCGATGCGAAAGTCACGTGTCTTTCACATAAATGATGGAAGTGGGTGAAAATTTAATTTATTAGAGTATAATATTCAATATGTTACATCTATTTTAATTGCATTTTAAATACATCTTATTTACTTTTTAATTACATTTAAATGTAATTTTAATTTATGATTTTCGAACCCCGTTTTACCATAACTCCTTTAATAGCCAAGCAACTTATGGCTATTGAAAGGCAGCGAGAGGCCATAGCGGTTTCACCAGTGTCCGCCGCTGTTATTGTATCGCTCCACGAAAAGGCCCAATTACTTTCAATTCAGTCATCTGCGCAAATAGGTGGGTATGAAATTTCAGAGAATACAGTAAAACAGCTGATTTCCGGAAAGGATAGCATGACCGATAAGGAAAAAGAAATGCATCATTATTTTAAGGCGATGGATTATGTAAGCCAAGAATGCAGAAAGAAATTTATAATTGACGATAGGTTGATCAGTAATATTAACAGCCTCGTCTTTACCGGAGCAAAAATAAACAGCCCTTATAGAAATTTTCAAAATCCTATAGAATATAAGGCTGTTGAGACTATTAGCTACACTCCCCCAATGTCTGAAGATGTTGGGCCATTGATGGAAGGGCTTATTAAATGGATAACGCAGTCTATTACGGCAGACCAATTGCCAGCCCCAATAATTGCAGGCATAGTGCATTTTCAATTTGTGGCCATTCATCCTTTTTATGATGGGAATGGCCGTACCGCAAGGTTACTTGCATCATATATACTATGCATAACGGGTTATGGCTTGCAGGGAATGTATTCTTTGGAACAGTACTATGCAAAAGACATTCAAACTTATTTTAACGCTTTGCTTATTGAAGATGAATATAACTACCAAAGCGGCGCGGGAGCAACAGATATAACCCCATTTTTGGAATATTTTTTAAAAGGATTGGCATTTTCATTTGAAGGAGCGCGTAAAAAGGCCCACCAATTGAATATGGAGGAATATTACAAATCCCTTCCGCAACAAACAGAGCGGATTCGGAAACTTAATCCGCTACAAAAAAAGACACTTACTTTATTTCAAAAGCAAAGGGAAGTTTCTTTGACTCACTTTTCACAATTTTTAAAACTTAAACCTCGCAGGGCCTACGCCTTGCTTAAAAAATGGCTTGATGAAGGATTTATTCAAGTAGGCAATACTTCTAAAAAGGCGCGCACCTATTTACTTACCGCCGAATGGGAACAAATTGTTGTTGATTCCAAAAAGGAACAATTCTCTTAAAAAGCAAATTCCTATTTACGGCATCTAGCTAGAAGATTCTTAAAAACAAAACCCCCAACTTTTCCTTATTATAGGAAAAATGGGGGTTTCTCGAAGGAACAATCTAATAAATAGTTTATGCTTTTATTTATATCATCAACAATTCAATCGTTATAGAATAATGAATATTAGTTTAATTCTGTAATGAAATCGGCTTTTGGGGTTCGCACCTTTTTCATA
>CAXBDO010000002.1:0-24634 GCA_963974165.1 uncultured Aequorivita sp. | reverse complement strand
ACTAACCGTGCCGATGTATTGGACAAAGCGTTAATGCGTGCAGGCCGTTTTGATAGGCAGATATACGTAGACTTACCAGACGTTCGCGAACGTAAGGAAATCTTTGAGGTTCACCTTCGCCCTATTAAAAAGGACGATAATTTAGATACTGATTTCCTTTCAAAACAAACTCCAGGATTTTCTGGGGCTGACATAGCAAACGTTTGTAATGAAGCTGCATTAATTGCAGCCAGAAATGGAAAGAAATCTGTTGGCAAGCAAGACTTTTTAGATGCTGTTGATAGAATTGTTGGCGGTCTGGAAAAGAAAAACAAGATAATGACAATGGACGAAAAACGGGCCATTGCATATCACGAAGCCGGCCATGCAACCGTAAGCTGGATGTTAGAACACGCTGCGCCATTGGTTAAGGTTACAATTGTACCTAGAGGTCAATCTTTAGGGGCCGCTTGGTATTTACCAGAAGAAAGGCTGATAATCCACCCAGAACAAATGCTAGACGAAATGTGCGCTGCACTTGGAGGAAGAGCTGCAGAAAAGGTTATTTTCAATAGAATTTCTACTGGGGCATTGAGCGATTTGGAAAAAGTAACCAAGCAAGCCCGCGCAATGGTAACAATTTACGGTCTGAACGATAAGATTGGAAACCTTACCTATTACGATAGCAGCGGACAGAACGAATACAACTTCTCTAAACCTTATAGCGAAAAAACAGCTGAGCTTATCGACAAAGAAATTTCAGCGCTAATTGAAGGCCAATACCAACGTGCTGTTCAATTATTGGAAGACAATAAGGATAAGCTTACCGAACTAGCGAATGTTCTTCTAGAAAAAGAAGTAATATTTAAGGACAACCTTCAAAAAATATTTGGGGACCGTCCGTTCGAAAAACCAGAAGATGCAACCAGAGTGGCAACAACTTAATTGTTGCCATTTTGGTTTATCCTTGAAACTTTGTATTTCATGTATTTAAAGTTCAACATAGATTTTATATATTTGAAGTATAACATGTATAAAAACTTCTCAATACACTATAAATGAGTCTATTTAAAAGACTTCTAAACCCAAATTATAAAAATTCGGACGAGAAGGCCAAGCGAGCCGAGAAGGCCGAACACAGTAGTTATTACCCTGAGCAAAAGCTTCCTATAGACGAAAAATTTACTTTTAACTTCAAAAATAATGGAGGTAAATTTATTTATTGCGAAAACTGGGAAGAGGTAATTGAAGCTTTTGATAATATAATGGTAGAAAATGATTGGTATGAGCAGGATGTTTTCTGCATCAACGATCAGTTGTGTAAAAAGTTTGAGGGCTTCAACCTCAACTTCGGAAAAAACACCGAGTCTACCTTTTTTCTTTCCAAATGCGAATCTTTAATTGCCACAAACGGTTCTATATTGCTTTCTTCAAATCAGATTAAGGAGAAAAAGCTAAAAGAGCTGCCTTTCAATATGATTATTTTTGCTACCGCAAGCCAGATTGTAGAGACAATTAGCGAAGGTTTGCGCACTATTAAAAACCAAAGTTCAAGTTACATTCCTAGTAACATCACTACTATTCAAGACTTTGAAACCGAAAAAGAAAAGGATTTTATGAGTTATGGAAGTAGCACAAAAAACCTATATTTGTTGCTACTGGAAGACTTATAATATGAAGGAAATTCTCATACGGACCCTCTCGGGCGTATTATACATTTCGATCATCATCTTTGCTATGTTCACTTCGCGTGAATGGTTTATGGGCCTTTTTTTCGTACTTGGAATTATCACCCTTAGTGAATTTCTTAAACTAGTTCACCTTACCAGTTATCTTGCATATTTTCTACTTGCTGCAGGTTTTTACTTTTTAAGCTACACCGTATTTTCAGCCAACGCTGTTTACTTACTTCTAATTTTAAGCGGCTTCGTTAACCTATATCTTCTTAAGGATGTTCTCTGGACCAGCAAAATACCTATGTTCGAAAAGAAAAAATACGTAACGGTTTTTTTCTATATTATTAGTGGTTTCATTTTTCTTACACTGATCCCTGTAATGAACATCAATGGCCAATTTTTGCCCGAATTAATCGTGGCGGTTTTTATATTGGTCTGGAGCAACGATACCTTTGCATTTCTTATTGGAAAGAATTTCGGAAAACATAAACTTTTGGAACGCATCTCGCCCAAAAAGACCATTGAAGGTTTTGTAGGCGGATTATTGGGAGCCGTTTTGGCAGGATTTATTATCTTTAAGCTGTTGGAAGTCTATAGACCATTAGACGCGCAACAATACCCTTTATGGGTTTGGATTACGATGGCAATAATTGTGGCTATATTTGGTACCATTGGAGATTTAATCCAGTCAAAATTTAAAAGACAGGCCGGAGTAAAAGATAGCGGAATTATTATGCCGGGCCACGGTGGACTATACGATAGGCTAGACAGTATAATCTATGCCAGTCCTTTTGTTTATGCATTTTTATTAATAGTTGACAATGTTTCATAAAGAAGGTTTTAAAATAATTTTTATAGCCCTGGTTATTGTTATCGGGCTTAGTTTGTTGGCAAATGTATTTGTAGAACACCCAACGGTTCGGGGTGGCGTAATTATTTCACTTATAATAATTCTGTTGTTGGTTTTGCAGTTCTTTCGCAATCCAAAACGCAATTTCTTGGTGCACCCAGAGCAAGTGCTTTCTTCCGTAGATGGAAAAGTAGTTGTTATTGAAGAAGTTTTTGAAAAAGAATATTTCAACGATAAACGCATACAGGTTTCTGTCTTTATGAGCCCAATCAATGTGCACATAACACGTTATCCGGTTGGCGGAAAAGTAGTTTATAGCAAATACCATCCGGGAAAATATTTGGTTGCCTGGCACCCAAAATCATCAGAGGAAAATGAACGTACTACCGTTGTTGTAAAAAATGAAGCTTTTGGTGAAGTTCTTTTCCGTCAAATTGCAGGAGCGCTTGCCAAGCGAATTGTAAATTATGCCGAAGTAAACCAAGAGGTGGAACAAGCATCCGATTCGGGTTTTATAAAATTTGGGTCGCGCGTAGATATTTATTTGCCTTTGGATGCAAAAATTAAAGTTGCCTTAAACCAAAAAGTTAAAGGAGGAATCACAATAATTGCCGAAAAACAATGACTTCCGAAGAGTTAAATACTGCATTTGAAAATGCCGTTAAAAGCATAAACGACCATCAAGACCCTTTTCCTGCCGATGTTCTATTGCGCCTTTACGCCTATTACAAACGCGCTACCAATAACGACCACCAACCCAGCGGTAAAAAACCGCATATTTCAGCATTTAAAACCAACGCGCTTTTCCAAACCCGCGGCCTAACAAGCGATGAGGCCAAACAACTTTATATAGAAGCGGTAAACCAATATTTTTTATATCGCAAATAGTTGAGCCAGGCAGCTACAATTGTTGAGCCTTGTTGAACTTTATTTCGTATTCCTCTATTGCCTCGGCTATCCTTTCCACATTGTTTGATGCTTTTTCGTGGGCTGCTTCCATAGCCTTTTCAAGATTTTTGTCCGGATGTAGGAAAAGATCTGTAATAACGTGGTTGATTTTGTCTATAATACTTTTCTGACTGTTCTTAATATCCTCCAATTTGTGGAGCATAGCCTGCATTTCGTTGTATTTTGATTGTTCCATGATTTCGTATTTTATTACAAGTTACAGACAAATTCGTTGAAAAGACACAAAAACATCTTGATTTTGAACTAATTAAATATTAGTGAATCTTTATGGCACAAAAAAACCAGTCAGGTTTTTACGATATAATTTCAATACGAATTATTGAAAAAAATATGAAACCTGACTGGTCTTTTAATTGAATATCTAATCGTCTACTTCAATCCCTGAAGGCTGGCTTTTAAGGTTTCAATTTTGGCAAGCGCATCTGCCTCCTTTTGTTTTTCTAAAGCAACAACCTGTTCTGGCGCACCACTTACAAAGCGCTCATTTTTCAATTTGCCTTGTACGCTCTTTAAAAATCCTTCGGTATATTTTAATTCCTCAGTAAGCTTGGCAATTTCCTCTTCAACGTTGATTGCGCCAGCAATTGGGATAAAATATTCGTTACTTTTTGTACGGAAAGTTAAGGCGCCATCAATCTTTTCAGAAATATAAGTCAATTCTGAAATATTTCCCAGTTTTGAAATTACGGCATCAAAATCTTTTGAAGCGTTATCATTATTAAGCACCGAAAGCGTAATGGTATCTTTAAATGAAATATTCTTCTCTTTACGAATGGTTCTAATTCCTGAAATTACTTCAGAAGCAAATTCAAAATCCTTAATAAGTTTTTCGTCATAAGCTTCCATTTTTGGCCATTCTGAAATAATTAATGCTTCCGAAATATCGCGCTGCGTAATATGTTGCCAGATTTCCTCAGAAATAAATGGCACAAACGGATGCAAGATCTTTAAGTTATCTTCCAAAATGGCGATAACCTCTAAATAGGTTTTTTCTGAAATCTTTTCGCCAAAAGGAGGTTTTACCATTTCAAGCAGCCAAGAACAGAAATCGTCCCAAACTAATTTATAGGTAGCCATCAAAGCATCGCTAATGCGGTATTTGCTGTAATGGTCATCAATCTCTACAAGGGTTTTCTGAAATTTACTGCGGTACCATTGCAGGGCAATAACATCGCTTTGCGATTGTGCTTTTTCCAGATCGACTTCCCATCCATCAATAAGGCGGTAAGCGTTCCAGATTTTATTTACAAAACCGCTTCCCTGCTTACAAAGGTCTTCATCGAACATCAAATCATTCCCTGCGGGCGAACTTAAAAGCATGCCAACACGTACGCCATCAGCCCCGTAAGTTTCCATCAAATCTATAGGGTCTGGAGAGTTACCTAGGGATTTGCTCATTTTTCTGCGCTGCTTATCGCGAACAATTCCGGTTAAATAAACATTGGTAAAGGGTTTTTCATTTCTGTACTCATAACCAGCAATAATCATACGCGCTACCCAGAAAAATAGAATTTCAGGTGCGGTAACCAAATCGTTGGTGGGGTAATAGTAATTTATCTCCTTATTATCTGGCTCCAATATTCCGTTGAAAACAGAGATTGGCCATAACCAAGATGAAAACCACGTATCTAAAGCGTCTGGATCCTGTTTTAAGTTGCTGGCTGTAAGTTGCGGATTATTGGTCTTATCTTTGGCAAGTTGCAATGCTTCTTCAATATTTTCTGCAACTACGAAGTCTTCCTTACCATCACCATAAAAATATGCGGGAATTTGCTGTCCCCACCACAGTTGGCGCGAGATATTCCAGTCGCGCACATTTTCCATCCAATGGCGATAAGTGTTCACAAATTTTTCAGGAACAATGTTTACGTCTTTTTCCAGCACCGCATCTAAAGCGGGCTGCGCAAGTTCCTTCATTTTAAGAAACCATTGGTCGCTTAGTTTTGGTTCGATAACCGCCCCGGTCCTTTCACTTGTACCAACCTTGTGCATATGGGTTTCAATTTTTGAAACTACACCCATTGCTTCAAGTTCCTTTATAATTTCCTTACGAACATCAAAACGGTCCTTGCCTTCATAATGCATCCCGAAACTGTTTAAAGTTCCGTCGTCGTTCAGAATGTCTACAATTTCAAGATTGTGCTTATCGCCTAAAGCCTTGTCATTATCATCGTGGGCGGGAGTTACCTTTAAGCAACCTGTACCAAATTCCACATCTACATACTCGTCTTCAATAATAGGAATAACACGATTACACACCGGCACGATGGCTTTTTTGCCACGAAGGTGGGCAAAGCGCTCATCATTTGGGTTAATACAAATAGCGGTATCGCCCAAGATTGTCTCAGGTCTTGTGGTTGCAATGGTTAACGTATCGTTGCTTCCTTCAATTTTATATTGTAGGTAATATAGATTTCCTTGTTTTTCTTCATAAATAACCTCCTCATCGGAAAGTGTAGTTTTTGCTTGCGGATCCCAATTCACCATTCTAAAACCGCGGTAAATGTTTCCTTTTCGATATAGATCAACGAAAACCTTAATTACCGAGGCCGACATTTCTTCATCCATCGTAAATTTAGTGCGGTCCCAATCGCAGGAAGCGCCAAGTTTTTTTAACTGTTCAAGGATAATTCCGCCGTGTTTGTGGGTCCATTCCCAAGCATGCTCTAAGAACTCTTCTCTGGAAAGATTTGCTTTATCTATACCTTCGGCCTTTAATTTAGCCACGACCTTTGCTTCAGTTGCAATAGAGGCGTGGTCGGTTCCGGGTACCCAACAAGCATTAAAACCCTGCAAACGGGCACGGCGAATTAAAACATCCTGCAAGGTATTGTTAAGCATATGGCCCATATGCAATACTCCGGTAACATTTGGAGGCGGAATGACTATAGTATATGGGGTGCGTTCATCTACTTCAGAATGGAAGTAGCGATTCTCCATCCAGTAGCTATACCACTTGTTTTCAATCTGTTTTGCATTATATTTTGCTTCTAAAGCCATACTATGGTCCGGTATTTGTACTATGAGGTGCAAAAGTAATTATAACTACAGTATAATAAAAGTGAATAAGTTATTTTGCTCGTTCTATAAAAGTTATATACTTTAGCATATATTAAAAAATCAATATCATGAAAAAATTAGCTCTAATAGCCCTTGTAGCCCTAATTGGCTTTGCCGCCCAGGCGCAACAGGCAAAAATTAGTTTCAAGGAAGACACTGTAGATTATGGCACGATTGCCAAAGGCAGTGATGGAGTTCGCGTATTCCAGTTCACTAATACGGGAGATGCTCCCCTTATTATTAGCGATGTAAAATCTAGTTGCGGATGTACCGTTCCAAAAAAACCAGAGGGTCCTATTGCTCCAGGTGCAAGTAGCACTATTGAGGTAAAATATGATACAAACCGCGTTGGGCCAATAAGAAAAACCGTTACTGTTTATTCTAACGCCAGCGAACCAATGGTAGCCTTAAAGATAAAAGGTGAAGTTATGAGCGATTCGGCAAGTGTGTTGGAAAAAAGCTAGAAAACTTTACTATCAATAAATTTAAATCCAGCGGAAAGTGAAGACTTCCGCTGGATTTTTTTTTAGAAAACACTTTTAAGATTAAATTTAATTCGATTGGGGTAGCCTCCCCTTTTTATTTCCAGCGAAATTCTTCTGCCCTCATCGCGCGAAAACATATCCATTAATTCATACAATTTATACTGATAGCAAGGCTTGCCATTAATACTTACAATTTCATCTTCCTTTTGAACACCTGCCAAAGCTGCGGGCGATCCTTCACGAACATCTACCACCACATATTTGGGCACCAAGGCAAAATGCACTTCGGTGGTTACCGAAATACTATTTAGCGTTAAGCTCTCATTTGGGTTTCCTCTGTTTGAGTTTACCTTTGCCTGCCGTTCTTCCTTAACCAGTTCTACACCTACATGCTCCAAGGTTAGGCCACTCATATTGTAATTAAAGGCATCATTAAATTTTCGGTTCTTTTTAAATCTTATCAATTGGTTTCCATAATCAAAGGTTACCGTAAATCTACTTAAAAACCCACCTCCAAGGCTGCCGTCCCTGTCTTCATAATAACGAGCTTTTAAAATTGCATCCTCTTCCGGAAACGAGGTGTTTACGTTTTCCAGTATAAAATCGCCGACAGCAATATTTGGAATTCGGGTGCGCTTGCCAAAAATATTTCCGCTAAGGCCTAAGCCCAAAAAATCATTAAAATAGTTTTTGGGAGATTCCTGGATAAAATCGCGTTCATCAAACAGCCACAAAACATCGCTAGAGCCCGAGTCTACCAACAGTGTAACTGCTTCCTGTGTATTTCCAGTTTCAATTAAAAAAGATACATAGGGTTTGCTGCCAACAAAATTTAAAGGCATATCCTCGCATTTTTTGCAAGGCTCCAACTCATATTTTCTAGAGTTATAGACGGTAATTACTTCAGTTGAATAATTAATCTTCACTATAAAGTTTTGAAAAAACTCATTCCCCAAAATACCGTGCACGGGAATTCCCATGCGGGGCGAAAAATTAAGGGTACTGTCAAAAATTATAAAAAGGGAATGGTCATTATCTACTACTTTTCCCAATTGCACTCTATTGTTCAAGCTTTTTAAGGCCTCTACTGCCCCACCAGATCCCAGACCTTGCAACAATACCGGAGTTGTATTGCGAAGCTGGAGACTATCCGCTTCCTCCAAACTAAACAGAATGGTAGATTTAACACCCGTATCTAATATAAAAGAAAGCGTGGTGCCATTAATTTTCAGTTGCACAATTGGCAAATTATTTACAAGCTTAAAGGGTATGTGATGCTTTTTGGAATCATTTTGCAGAAAAAAGCCTGATTGGCCCGCCAACGAAGCAGAAAATACAAGAAAAAGAAATAAAACAAGTATTCTGTTCAAAATTTTAAGAATTATACCGTAAATACTTGAAGGTATAAAAAAAAGGTGAATGTTGGTGGGGGCACTTGGGATTTATAAAATATATTTCGCAACTTTGCCCCCTAATAAATTCAATATGCCTTCAGTTTCATTAAAAGGGATGCACATGCCGGAATCTCCCATCCGCAAGTTAGTGCCGTACGCCGAAAAAGCCTATAAAGCAAACAAAACCGTTTATCACCTAAATATTGGCCAGCCAGATATTAAATCGCCCGAAGTTGCGATGGATGCGGTTGCAAACCATAATTTAGAGATTTTGGCCTATACACGCTCGGAGGGTTCGCAGGAATACCGCGAAAAAATCGCCAAGTATTACCAAAGATGTAACATTCCCGTTGAAGCCGAAAATATAATAGTAACAACAGGTGGTAGTGAAGCCCTGTTATTTGCGATGGGCAGCATTGCAGATGCGGGCGATGAAATTATAATCCCAGAACCATTTTACGCCAACTATAATGGTTTTGCTACTGCTTCAGATGTAAAAATTGTTCCTGTAATTTCGAAGATTGAAGACAACTTCGCCTTACCTCCTATTTCAGAATTTGAAAAACTGATTACTTCGAGAACGAAGGCAATTCTTATTTGCAATCCGGGCAACCCAACGGGCTACCTTTATTCTAAAGAGGAAATTCAGACCTTGGCAGAAATTGTAAAAAAACACGATCTGTTTTTGGTGGCTGATGAAGTTTATCGCGAATTCACTTATGACGGTTCTAAGCATTACTCTATTCTGGAGGAAGAAAGTATGGCCGATTATGGAATCATTATCGATTCGGTTTCAAAAAGATATAGCATGTGCGGCGCACGTATTGGCTGTTTGGTTTCAAAAAACAAACAGGTTATTGCCACTGCCTTAAAATTTGCGCAGGCGCGTTTAAGTCCGCCAACTTTTGCGCAAATTGCCAGTGAAGCGGCTTTACAGACTCCACAAAGATATTTTGATGAAGTAATTGCAGAATATCAAGATAGAAGAAATACATTGGTAGACGCTTTAAAAGCTATTCCTGGCGTAACAGTTGGGGAGCCAAAAGGCGCTTTTTATTGCATCGTACAGCTGCCAATTAAAAATAGTGATGCTTTTGCCCAATGGCTTTTGGAAGAATTTGATGACAACGGCGAAACTATAATGGTTGCGCCAGCCGCAGGTTTTTACTCTAGTGCCGGCGTAGGGCTAAACCAAGTTCGAATTGCTTATGTCCTTAAAAAGGAGAGCTTAATTAGAGCAGTTGAAATCTTAAAAATTGCGCTAGAAAAATATAAGGATTAATGCGAATTGAGGAAAACAAATCGCTTAAAAATTATAATACTTTTGGAATAGAAAGCAATGCCCGGTATTTTGCTTCGGTTGAAACCGTTGAAGAATTAAAACAGGCCTTAATCCAAAAACCTTCCGAAGATCTTTTTTTACTGGGCGGCGGCAGCAACATGTTGCTTACAGGCGATTTGGAAGCCTTTGTGATTCACCTTAATTTAAAGGGAATTGAAATTATTCAGGAAACCGAAACCGAAGTTTTGGTTAAGGCTATGGCAGGCGAAAACTGGCACGAATTTGTGCTGTACTGCATTGCAAACGATTTTGGTGGACTTGAAAATCTTTCCCTCATTCCCGGCAACGTAGGCACAGCTCCCATCCAAAATATTGGCGCCTATGGCGTAGAGCTAAAAGACACTTTTTTAAGTTGCAACACCTTAGAAATTGAGACTCTTGAAGAGAGACAATTTTCAAAGGAGGAATGTGAATTTGATTATAGAAATTCCATCTTTAAAAATGCAGCGAAGGGAAAATACATTATTACCAGCGTAACCTTTAAACTCACCAAAAAGAACCATAAAACCAGTGTTTCTTACGGCGATATTCAGAAGAATTTAGAAGAACGAAATATTGATGTGCCTACTATTAAAGATATCTCGGAAGCCGTGATTGCAATACGGCAAAGCAAACTTCCGGACCCAAAAGTTTTGGGCAATAGCGGCAGTTTCTTTAAAAATCCTGTTGTAGATACTGAAACTTTTAAAACCTTTCGCAGAAATTTCCCAGAAGCTCCTTTTTATGAAGTTTCAGCTACCGAATTTAAAATTCCGGCAGGATGGTTAATTGAAAAAGCCGGATTTAAAGGACAGCGTTTTGGTGACGCCGGGGTCCATAAAAATCAGGCTTTGGTTTTGGTTAATTATGGCAATGCGAGCGGCAAGGAAATTTGGGAGCTCGCTATGCAAATTCAGAAAAGAGTAAAGGAGCTTACAGGCATTTTTATAGAGCCCGAAGTAAACGTCTTTTAATTTGCGTTAAGCACGCCGTCTACAACATACAGAAATCCGTTAGATCCTTCAATGCTTCCTTTAACTACGGTCGCTTTCCCCGATTTTTTATCAGAAATAACGATTGTTTCGCCAGATTTTGTTGCGGTTAAAGTTGTGCCGTCCAAGGTTTTTAAAGTGGCCTTCCCATTTTTTCCAATATTTTGAAGCAAGGTTTCCTTATCCCATTTGCCGAGAACGATGTGCGATTTCAGCAAATCTTCCAACTTTTTTCTATTTTCAATATTTGAATAATGGTTTATTTTTTCAGTAGTCAGAGATTCAAAAGCTGTATTCGAAGGTGCAAAAACAGTAAATTCGCCTTCAGCAGCAAGTTTATTTGCCAATTCTGCCGTTACCAAATAGCTCGCAAATTTTTTAAGATCGGGCTCATTCATTAGCCGTACCATTACACTTTTTAACATTGCATGATCTTCTGGCGTAAGCTCTTTTTTGGGAGCCCGTTGGGTAGGCGGCACGGCAACCACTTCTGTTGCAGTTCCTTCAGATTCCGAAACGGTCGTTTTTTCGCTTTCGTCTTTGCAAGATGAAACTAGTACCGCAAAAATGCAGATATATAATAATCTAATAGGTTTACGCATTATGAAATTATTTTAAATGAAGGCTAAAAATACTTAAATTCTGAGGACAACAACAAGAAAGATTGTATTTTTGCTGCCTAATTTAATTGATGGATTGCAACGTGAAGTTTCGAAAAAACTGAAGCTTATTTTTTAGCATTTCAACCAATTATTTACAAATATTCTACAGATGAAACTTTTACTTATCACCTTAGCATTATTATTACTTGGCGTTGCTGGTATTGCAATAAAGATTTGGGCCAAAAAAGATGGTAAATTTGCTGGCACCTGCGCTAGCCAAAGCCCATTTTTGAATAAGGAAGGGCAAGCCTGCGGATTCTGCGGAAAAACTCCAGACCAGTTTGAAAACTGCAGCGAGCCAAGCGAGAATTTGGAAGCCACAAATTCCAAATAAATAGCATTTCCCCGAAATCTGGGCGCGAACCGCCAAGTGTTAATCATCAATCTACAATTATAAATCTCCATGGTGCTACTTTACGTTTTCGGCGCAATAGCGTTGATTAACTGCGTTTATTATATCGTATTTTCGAAATTTGCATTTTTAAAACCTTCACAGAAAAACCCTTCCGCACAGGAGGCTGTTTCTATAATTGTATGTGCCAAAAATGAAGCTGAAAATCTTCAAAAGCACATTCCCCTTTGGCAACAACAGAATTATCCAGATTTCGACATAATTCTTATTAACGATGCTTCAGTAGATGAAACGCTTGAAGTAATGGAAGCTTTCGCCGAAAACGACAAGCGAATTCAAATTGTAAATGTAAAAAACAACGAAGCTTTTTGGGCAAATAAAAAATACGCCCTAACCCTGGGGATAAAACGTTCAAAACACAAGCGCCTAATTTTTACAGATGCAGATTGCTACCCCGCTTCCAACGAATGGTTGGCAACAATGGCAGCGAATTTCTCTGATGAAAAACAGTTAGTATTAGGTTATGGCGCATACCAAAAACAACCTGGTTTTTTGAACAAGATGATCCGTTTTGAAACATTGATGACGGCGGTACAATATTTCTCTTACGCAAAAGCGGGAAACCCCTATATGGGCGTGGGCAGAAATTTGGCATATACCAGCGATCTATATTATAAAAACAATGGCTATATGAGCCATATAAAAGTGCCTTCCGGCGATGATGATTTATTTGTAAACGAAGCCGCAACCCCCACCAATGTCGCCCTCTGTGTAGATCCGGAAGCGTTCACGTATTCTATTCCGAAGACAAAAAAGAAAAAGTGGCTTACCCAAAAAAAGAGACATTATTCTACCGCCAAGCTTTATAAACCAAAGCATCGGTTTTTATTGGGTGCCTATTATGCAGCCAATTTGCTTTTTTGGCTATTGGGCATAGTAATCTTGGCTACTGAATTCTGGATATTCGGACTCGCGATAATAATTACCAGATTTTTGGTGCAATACATTGTAATAGGAAAAGCCGCACAGAATCTAAAAGAAAATGATTTGGTGCCCTTTATTCCTTTTTATGAACTGTTTTTGGTTCTCACACAATTGAGTATCTTTATTTCCAACAGCAGCGAAAAAAACTCGCGATGGAAATAACTTCAGAAGAAATAGCACAATACATAGAGAAAGCGAAAAAAGGAAAGCAGGAAGCATTCAAGTTTCTGTTGGATTATTATTGGAATGAAGTTTATGGCTTTCAGCTCAAACGGGTACGAAATGAACACGAAGCCGAAGATATAACCATCGAAACTTTCGCGAAAGCCTTCGACAAAATTGAGAGTTTTGATGAAAACTATACCTTTTCAACTTGGCTTGTTACCATTTCAAAAAACATTCAAATAGACCGCACGCGTAAAAAGAACGCCTCTATTTATTCCAACACCACCGATACTTCCAACGAACAGGTACAGCGAATTGCCGACCACGCCCCCACTCCGGAGGATAAATTAATTAGGGAGCAAAACCTGGCCGGACTTTTAAGGTATATCAAACTCCTTAAACCGCATTACCAAGAAGTTATAAATCTTCGGTATTTTCATGAAATGAGCTATAATGAAATTTCAGAAACCCTTGCAGAGCCGCTCAACAACGTTAAAGTTAGGCTGCTAAGGGCAAGAAAACTACTTGCCGAACTTATTACCCAAAAAGGGTAAATACTTTCAACTTGATTTTCCGTAGAAAGAAAAATATAACAATTTGGAAATTTTAAAACTATCTCCTTTTAATTTCTAATTTGGTACCGTATTTTTTTATTTCTTCTTTTTTCTTTCTTCTTTTTTAGCATTTCGTTTTTGTACTTTTGTTTCCCTTATGAGCATAGAAACATTGGAAATTCAAAAGCCTACGCCAAAACCCAAATGGATACGCGTTAAGCTTCCCACCGGTAAAAAATATACCGAACTCCGCAATTTGGTAGACAAGTATAAGCTGAATACTATCTGCGCCTCGGGCAGTTGCCCAAATATGGGCGAATGTTGGGGAGAAGGCACTGCCACTTTTATGATATTAGGAAACATCTGCACCCGTTCCTGCGGCTTTTGTGGTGTTAAAACCGGCAGGCCCGAAACGGTAGATTGGGACGAGCCTGAAAAAGTAGCACGTTCTATAAAATTGATGAATATTAAGCACGCGGTTATAACCTCGGTAGACCGTGATGATATAAAAGATATGGGCTCCATTATCTGGGCCGAAACGGTGAAGGCAATTCGAAGAATGAATCCGGAAACCACTTTAGAGACCTTGATTCCAGATTTCCAAGGCAATACCCGCAACATAGATAGAATTATCGCCGTTAAGCCGGAAGTAATTAGCCACAATATGGAAACCGTAAAACGATTGACGCGCGAAGTACGGATACAGGCAAAATATGAGCGCAGTCTAGAAGTTTTAAATTATTTAAAACAAGCTGGAATGCCACGAACCAAAAGTGGAATTATGCTTGGGTTGGGAGAAAGGGAAGATGAAGTGTTGCAAACCATGGAAGATCTAAGAAATATAGGGTTGGATATTTTAACTATTGGCCAATATTTACAGCCATCAAAAAAACACCTTCCAGTTAAGGAATTTATTACCCCAGAACAGTTCAAAAAATATGAAACCGTTGGGCTTGAAATGGGCTTCCGCCACGTTGAAAGTGGGGCTTTGGTACGTTCGTCTTACAAGGCACAGAAACATCTTACATAAAACAGCAGCTCTAATATGAACAAAAAAATAACTGTTGGCATAAATGGTTTTGGCCGTATAGGTCGCAGTGTATTTAGATTGCTGTTACCGCATCCTTCCATTCAAGTTGTTGCTATTAACGACCTTTCAGATACACTAACAATGAGCCATCTGCTGAAGTACGACAGCATCCATGGCGTTCTGAATGAAGAAATTTCCCATTCTGAAAATGATATAACCGTTGCCGGAAATAAAGTGAAATTCACTTCAGAAAAAAACATAGAGCAAATTTCCTGGGATAATGTAGACGTTGTTATTGAATGTACAGGCAAGTTTAAAAGTAAATTCCAACTTGAAAATCATTTAAAAAACGGCGCCAAAAAAGTAATTCTTTCGGTACCGCCATTAGAGGATGATATTAAAACTGTAGTTCTTGGCGTAAATGACGATATTTTAAATCCGGAAGATTTAATTATCTCCAACGCTTCCTGCACTACCAACAATGCCGCGCCCATGCTCAAGATAATCAATGAGCTGTGCGGTATAGACCAGGCTTACATTACAACAATACACAGTTATACTACAGACCAGAGCCTTCACGATCAGCCACATCGCGACCTGCGCAGGGCTCGTGCCGCTGGCCAATCAATTGTACCTACAACTACAGGGGCAGCAAAGGCATTGACCAAAATTTTTCCCGAACTTTCTGACGCCATAGGCGGGTGCGGAATTCGTGTACCTGTTCCCAATGGTTCATTAACAGATATCACCCTTAATGTAAAACAGGAGGTTACCATAGATGAAATTAATGAGGCCTTTAAAAACGCTTCTGAAAATAGCTTCTCGGGTATACTTCAATACACTGAAGATCCTATAGTCTCAATAGATATTGTAGGCAATCCGCATTCCTGTATATTCGATGCGGGAATGACGTCTGTTATAGGAAAAATGGTGAAAATAATTGGCTGGTACGATAACGAAATAGGGTATTCATCTAGAATCGTAAATTTAATAGAAAAAATTTCTGCGAAATAACTATATTTAATCATTGCTTAAACCAACCAATGCACCTAGCTAATATAAAATACAAGGTTCTCTTACCGCTTATTTGGTGCTTGCTGATTTCAATAGAGTCGTATTCCATTCAAATTAAAGATACCATTATTGCCATAAAACAATTGCAGTATTCGGCCAACAAGGCTTTGGAAACTGAAAATTTTATGGAAGCCATTAAGTATCTCAACGATGCCAATAAACTGGCAACTATCCCAAAATACAAAAGCTATAAGCCAGACGTAGAGCTTACCATTGCAGAACTCTTCTACAATTTGGAATATTTCGACAAGGCTATAGAGGAAATTGAAAAGGCCATTGGCAATAAAGAAATCTATAAAAATTATTATAAGCTGGGGAAGGCGTACAATCTTTACGGCATTATCCTTATTTCACAGGGAAAGACCGCCAAAGCTGAAAAATTTCTAAATAAGGCAGATTCTATTTATACGGTTATAAACGACTTTAATAGCCGCGCAAACTTGCTTTTAGGGAAGGGTTTGTTAGAACTTCGTCTGGGCAATTACAATACATCCATTCCCTATTTAAAGGAAGCTGCCGCAGCATTTAAAATTCAAGGAAAATTATATCAGGAAATTAGGACCTATAGCCATTTGGCCGATGCATTGACCCTGGTAGATCCTGCCACTTATCCGCAACCCTTAAAGGATGCCAAGGCCTTACTTGATGTAGTTCACGAAGTTTCAGAATCGCACGGGTTTTCCAAACTTCTTGTAGAAAAACATAGAATCAATTCACAGATTTTTATAGCCGAGAAAAGAGGGCCGAAGGCGGAGGATGAATTAAAGTATTATTTATCCCAAAAAGACTCCTTACGGCAAATCCATCTAAAAGCAATCGAGCAGGGCCTTCAGGGCGAATCTGCCATTGGCGATTTAAATGAAATAATAGCAAACCAGCAAAGCGATTTAAGAAAGCAGGACAAATCGCTGTTTTTCGGTAAACTTACGGGTTGGTTAAGCATTGCCTTAATCTTGATTTTATCTCTTTTAACGCTTTCGCTTTATAAAAATAATAACCTGCGGGCCAAGGCCAACACCCTTTTACAGGATAAAAATACAGAATTGCAGGAAGCCAAAGAAAATGCAGAACGCGCCTCGCAGGCCAAGGCTCAATTCCTTTCTACTATTACGCACGAGTTGCGAACACCAATGTATACGGTAACAGGTCTTACCCATTTACTTTTGGAAGAAAACCCTAAGCCCGAACAAAAGGAACACCTTAATTCCCTTAAATTTTCAGGCGAATATTTACTGTCTTTAATCAACAACATCCTTGACCTCAACAAACTTGAGGCAAATAAAGTGGAGTTGGAAAAAGTTCCCTTCAATTTAAAAAAGCGTATTGACGGGGTTTTAATAGCGCTGAAAAAATCGGCAGAGGCTAAAAACAACGATCTACATTATGAATATGACAGTAGTTTGCCCGATATCGTTTTGGGCGACTCGCTTAAAATCTCGCAGATTTTAATCAACCTTATTAGCAACTCTATCAAATTTACCGAAAACGGCGAAATTTGGGTACGCGTAAAAGCGTCGCAATCAACTCCTAAAAAGGTAATAGTGCTTTTTGAAGTTGAGGATACCGGCGACGGTATTTCAAAAAAGAAACAAAACACAATTTTTGAATCATTTTCCCAAGGTTCGCTTCAAATTAATAGAAAATACGGCGGTACCGGATTGGGGCTTTCCATTGTAAAAAACCTATTGGAAATTATGGGAAGCAAGATTAACCTTGAAAGCAAACTAGGCGAAGGTTCTAAGTTTTGGTTCAATATAAGTTATGACATTCCCGAATCTAAAAATGAAAGTATCCAGCCAAAAGTTGCCGATGCTGTTGTTGAAAATATTATGCTTGAAAATAAAAAGGTTTTAATTGTTGAAGACAACAAGATAAACCAGATGATTACCAAAAAAATCCTGGAGAAAAAGAAAATGATCTGCACCGTGGTAGACAATGGCATGGATGCAATTAAGCAGGTAAAACTGGAAACCTTTGATGTTATATTAATGGACATCCATATGCCGGGAATTAGCGGTATTGAGGCCACTAAAAATATCCGCGAATTCAACAAAATTGTACCAATTATCGCCCTTACCGCAATTACAATTGAAGAAAATCTGGATGAATTCTACAAGGCCGGCTTCAATGAATTTATCCCCAAACCTTTTAATGCAGAAGATTTCTTCGAAAAGATAAACCGCGCCATGCGTAGCAATGATTTCTTGGTAAAGTAATTAGAAATTACTCCCCATTCCTTTTAGTACCGAATTTTTAAACGCTTCCTCTTCCCCATTTAAGATTACCGTTTTAATGGGCAAATAATATATTTCAACAGCTTTAGAAAGTGATTGCAGCCTCATAAAATCCTTTTCGGTAGTTAAAATTAAAGGATGTTTTTTCAACTCCTCCAATTCTGAATTGGTAAAGTTATGGTGGTCGGGAAACCTGCTTTCCGTAAACTGCAAACCTTCCCCATTTAAATATGAAATTAAAGGAACGGGAAGTGCAATGCCGGTAACCAGATGAAAGGGTCGTTCTTTTAAATACGAAAGCGGTTTTTGTACAGCTTCATTTTTAATATCAGCCGCATAACCTATTTTGGAAAAATAAACTTGTTGGTTGGCTGTGGGCTCCAATCTCTGCTTTACAGCATCTGCAGTTTCTTCACTTAAGTTTTCTGGACATTTGGTAACCACAATAATATCTGCCCGCTTCGCGCCAGATTTTGGCTCGCGTAAATCGCCAGAAGGAAGCATACAATCATATACATAGAGATTATTAAATGGCGTTAATACTATATTTAAGGAAGCCTTTACCTTTCTATGCTGAAATGCATCATCCAGCAAAATTGCGGTCGCGTTATCTTGTAATATTTCAATACCGGTTTTCCGATCTTCACATACGGCAACGGTTAATGCTGGAAATTTCTTTTTAAACTGAAGGGGTTCATCTCCCACTTCTGTTACGGCACTGTACACTAAAACCTCCCGATAGCCGCTAGTTTTTCTTTTATAGCCCCGGCTTAAAATCGCCAGCTTATATTTCGAATAGTTGTAATGCCGCCATACAGCAAGGCGAAAGGGTATAAAAGTATACGGAGCAATTTCATTTCACGAAAGTACGAATTCCCACGAAAGTGGATAATCGCCATTTAAACATTTCAAATTATATATATCTTTTCATTTTCAGCAAAATTTATTTAAACTGCTATCTTTACTGAAAATGTAAAAAAATGAAGGTAAAAGATGTTATTTCACTTTTAGAAGAACTTTCCCCCCTCGCCTATTCTGAAGATTTTGACAACACAGGATTATTGGTGGGCGATGCAAACGCAACGGTTTCGGGAGTGTTGGTAACCCTTGATACCTTAGAAAGTGTGGTAGATGAAGCCATCGAAAAGAAGTGCAATCTAATCGTAAGCTTTCACCCCATTATTTTTTCGGGCTTGAAAAAAATCACCGGAAAAACCTATGTGGAAAGGGTTGTACAAAAAGCCATAAAAAATGATATTGCTATCTTTTCTAACCATACCGCATTGGATAATTCCTTTAACGGCGTTAATGCAATGATCTGTGAAAAGCTTGGACTGAAAAATAGAAAGGTTTTAATTCCACGAAATGAAACCATTAAAAAGCTAATTACTTTTGTTCCTACAAAAGATGCCGAGAAAGTTCGGAATGCTTTATTTGAAGCAGGCGCGGGTAGTATAGGCAACTATGAAAACTGCAGCTTCAATATTGAGGGCAAGGGAAGTTTTAAAGGCAATGAAGATTCCAATCCGGTTATTGGCGAAAAAGGAAAAATCCATTTTGAGGAAGAAAGTCAAATTGGGGTTACGTTTGCTAAACATCTTCAACATAAAATTTTAAAT
Organism: uncultured Aequorivita sp.; assembly: GCA_963974165.1. Classification (GTDB taxonomy): domain Bacteria; phylum Bacteroidota; class Bacteroidia; order Flavobacteriales; family Flavobacteriaceae; genus Aequorivita. The sequence goes on along the minus strand of CAXBDO010000002.1, from coordinate 5,234 downwards.
GCGCTCTTTGAATCGCATCCCTATGAAGAAGTTGCTTACGAAATTACAACTCTCGAAAACCCAAACCAGCATTTGGGAATGGGCATGATTGGCGAATTGGAAACAGCAATGGAAGAAACAGAATTTCTTCACTTTTTAAAGAAAACTATGAAAACTGATTGTGTGCGGCATTCGGCTTTACTTCAAAAACCCATAAGAAAGATTGCGGTGCTTGGCGGCAGCGGCAGTTTTGCCATTGAAGCCGCGAAAAGTGCTGGCGCTGATATGTTTATTTCGGCAGATTTTAAATATCACGATTTCTTTAGGGCCGAAAACAGTATACTTTTGGCCGATATAGGGCATTATGAGAGCGAACAGTTCACAAAAGACCTGATACATTCTTTCCTTAAGAAAAAAAACACTAATTTTGCAGTCCTTTTATCACAAATAAACACCAATCCTATTAGCTATTTATAATTTATGGCAACAAAAACCGAAGTTACTGTTGAAGAGAAGTTAAGAGCATTATACGACCTTCAACTTATTGATTCAAGAATAGATGAAATTAGAAATGTTCGCGGTGAACTTCCTTTAGAAGTAGAAGATCTTGAAGACGAAGTAGCAGGAATGAACACCCGTTTGGAAAAACTTAAGGCCGATCTTGAAGTTATTGAAGATCAAATTAAGGAAAAAAAGAACAACATTGAGGAGTCTAAGACCCTTATTAAAAAATATGCTGCTCAGCAAGACAATGTTCGCAACAACCGTGAATATAACTCCTTAACCAAGGAAATTGAATTTCAGGAACTTGAAATTCAACTTGCAGAAAAGAATATTAAAGAATTTCGCGCACAGATTGAGCAGAAAAGCCAAGTTGTTGAAGAAACCAAATTGCGTTTCGAAGAGCGTTCTGAGCACTTGAAGCACAAACAAAATGAGCTTGACGAAATTCTGAAAGAAACTGAAAAAGAAGAGCAGACGCTAATAAAGCAATCTGAAACTTTTGAAGCTCAAATTGAACCACGTTTGATTAAAGCATACAAAAGAATCCGTACTAACGTAAAGAACGGTTTGGCCGTTGTTGCAGTAGAGCGCGGAGCTTCTGGAGGTTCATTCTTTACCATTCCACCACAGGTGCAAATGGAAATAGCTGGCCGTAAAAAAATTATTACAGACGAGCACAGTGGCCGTATATTGGTTGATCCAGATTTAGCCGCCGAAGAGCGTATAAAAATGGACGCTATGTTCGCCAAGCTAAAATAAGCTTCATACTATAAAGTATAACAAAGCCTTCACATTCAGTGAAGGCTTTTTTTGTACCTTAAATGCAAGGTTTCTGAATTATCAAAGACCAACCTTAAAATATCAGTATGAAAAAGATAACGGTTATAATTGCAAGTATTTTTCTATTCTCGCTGCACGCAGCCTGTAAACCTTCCAATAACAATAATAAGCCGGAAGAAGCGCTGGCCCAAAAAACCCAAAGCCCAATCCAGACTGAAACGGTTGACGGCTTAAAGAAGGCCTATTTTGCCAGCGGTTGCTTTTGGTGTGTAGAAGCTGTATATGAAAGTGTGAAAGGCGTTAATGAAGCAATTTCAGGTTATAGCGGCGGAAAAATTGGAAACCCTACCTATAAAAATCACGCAGACCACGCAGAAGCTGTAGAAGTAATTTATAATCCTGAAATTATAACCTTCAGCCAACTTGTAGATGTATATTTCGCATCTCAAAATATTACCCAGGTAAACGGCCAGGGCCCGGATAAAGGCACTTCATACCGTTCCATTATTTTCTATCAGAATGATGCTGAAAAGAAAATAATAGATGAAAAAATTGCGGCAATAAACCAACAATTAGATGGCGGCACCGTGGCTGCACAGGTAATGCCTTTCCAAAAATTTTGGCAGGCTGAGGAATATCATCAAGACTATGAGCGCAACAACCCAGGGAACCCATATATCCAAAATGTTTCTATTCCCAGATTAAACCGTTTCAAGGAAAAAATGCCGGAGCTTCTTAAACAGGACCCGACCCATTAATTATATAAGAAGCATTTAAAATAACAATTCCACGGTTTTATAACTGTGGAATTTTTTTTGCTTTTACCTCAAAGATTAATGGATACATTTTACTCGCCATTTCAAACATTCCCTCTTTATTTTTTTCCAATCCAGGAAAAATATTATAAGGTGAGGCATCGTATTCATTTAAATATTCAATTTGTAGGCCAGCAGTCGCGAGTGCACTTATAATTTCGCCCAAACTGTGGTTCCAGCCAAATTCCTTACTAATCATTTTTGAATTTGGATCTGCATAGGTACCTTCATATTCCTCATAAATGGCATCTTTTTGATGGTAACCATATTTCATTATTGGGGGCGAAACCGTATAGTCGAACATCCAAGCAATAGGGTGAAATTCTACCACATAAAAGAATCCGCCGGGCTTTAATCTTTCAGAGATCATTTTGGCCCAAGGTTTTAAATCGGGTAGCCAACCAATGGTGCCATAGCTAGTAAATACAATATCGAACTGTTCCGAAATATTTTCAGAAGTATCCAAAACGTTGCAACAAACAAATTTTGCGTCAAGGTTTAATTCGGTATTTAACTGTTGGGCCAATTCAATGCCAGCATCAGAAATATCGACCCCTGTACATTTCGCACCCATTCTGGCAAGGCTTAACGTATCTTGCCCAAAATGACATTGCAGATGCAAAATGCTTTTTTCAGAAATAGCCCCTAATGCTTCCAGTTCATACTTATTCAAGGATGATTTCCCATTTCGGAAATTGGGCAAATCGTAAAACTCGCTTTCAGCATGAATTTTCACCTTGGTGTTCCAAGTATTTCTATTGGTTTCAAATTTTTCTGAATGCTCCATGCCTTGCTATTATTGAATATGTGAGATTATTTAACTGAATTTATCTTTATTTAGACTTTTCGTTAAACATCGGTTAAAAGTATAAAATGGTTATCACTTTTGTTGTAGTTTTAAATACACTAACATTAAAAACTTAACATTATGGGCGACATCATTTGGTTAATTGTAGTACTCCTTATTTTAGGATGGCTTATTGGATTTTTCGGTTTCGGAGACGCCGTAGGAAGCTTAATTCACATTTTATTGGTCTTAGCAATTATTGGTATTCTATACCGTTTAGCAACTGGCCGTAGACCATAATTAAAGTAAAATATTAATTCTAATTTTAAAACTACCAACTATGAAAAAGGTATTTCTTATTTTATTTGCAGCAGGGCTAATGAGCACTAGCTTTGTTAGCTGCCGCGAAACTCATGATACTGGAGACAGTATTGAAGACGTAGCAGATGATATTGAAGATGCTGTAGATTAACACAATCTAATTATAATAAAAAACCCTTTCAGAAATATTTGAAAGGGTTTTTCTATTTTACGCAGCCACTATAGACTTCCATTCGGGATGTTTTTCAATGTATTTTTTAATAAATGGGCAAACAGCAAAACTTTTTCGGTCATTTCACTGGCAATTCCCTGTCCGGCAAGTTCCTTGGGCACTTCAGTATGATTTAAGGATAATACGCCCGGTTTAACGGTATATTCAATTATGGCTTTTTGGCCATCAACCTCAACTTCAAACCGATTCAATTCTTTATTATCGATTACGCGCATACCCGATGAATTTAATAGTTTTATATATTAAAAATACAAAAAAATTGAATGCCAAAAGTATTCCTTACTTTTACAAAAAACATATTTTTGATGAATTATACTTACGCTTTAATAATTTCAATCTTCGCGCTCGCAAGCTGCAATAACACCCATAATTCCAAAAAAGACGGACCTTTAAACGATGCGGCGCATTTACAGGATTCACTTGACAATTTAGATATTCGGCATAAAATTGCAAATGACAATGGGTTTCAAAATTGGAAAGACGTTTCTGAACTTGCTTTTACCTTCAACGTAGACCGAGGCGATAACCATTTTGAGCGATCGTGGATCTGGCACCCAAAGACAGCCGATGTAATTATGATGTCTGCAACCGATACCTTACGCTATAACCGTTCAAAAATGGATAGTAATTTTATGAAGACCGATGGCGCCTTTATTAATGATAAATATTGGCTGTTGGCGCCATTCCAGTTGGTGTGGGATGAGGGCATAACCGTTTCAGAAAAGCAAAACGTTAGTGCACCACTCTCAAAAGATACCTTAAACCAATTAACCATAGTTTATGGGAACGACGGAGGCTATACCCCTGGCGACGCCTATGATTTCTTTTACGCTGAAGACTATAAAATCAAGGAATGGAATTACCGAAAGGAAAATGCCGAAAAGCCATCTATGACTACAACCTGGGAAGACTATGAAAATTTTGAAGGCCTTGAAATTGCGACCAAACATACAGATAGTACGGGAGCCTTTAAGTTATATTTCACGAATATTTCGGTGAAAAAAGAAACTAAGGATTAAGATTAAAATATTTTTATTTTTGTAAAATCCCAATAAAATTCAACGTTTTCAAATGTTCCAAAACTCTTTAGAATACGCCAAAAAACAAGATGCCGAAGACAGCCTGGCTTCCTTTAGAAATAAATTTCACCTACCTCAAAATACTGATGGCGAAGCCTTAATTTATCTTTGTGGCAACTCGCTTGGGCTTCAGCCCAAAATTACTTCAAATTATATACAGGAAGTATTAAATGACTGGGCAAAATATGGGGTTGAAGGCCATGTTGAAGGCCAACATCCTTGGCTGCCATACCACGAATTTTTGACCGAAAATATGGCGAAAATTGTTGGTGCAAAACCATCAGAAGTTGTGGTCATGAACACACTGACTACCAACCTTCATTTAATGATGGTTTCCTTTTTTAAGCCCACTTCGTCTAAGTATAAAATTGTTGTGGAAAGCGACGCCTTTCCTTCAGATAAATATGCGGTTGAAAGTCAGTTAAAATTTTATGGAATTGACCCAAAGGAGGGATTAATTCTTTGGAAACCCAGAGAAGGTGAAGAACTATGCCGCTTTGAAGATTTGGAGGCGATTATGGAAAACCACGGAGACGAAATTGCTTTATTGATGATTGGCAGCACCAATTATTACACGGGGCAATCTTTTCCGTTAAAAAAAATAACAGAACTCGGCCATAAATACCACTGTATGGTCGGTTTCGATTTGGCGCATGGCGCAGGAAATATCCAGCCAAACCTGCACGAAACGGGTGCCGATTTTGCCGTTTGGTGCACCTACAAATATTTAAACAGCG
>CAXBDO010000001.1:0-26172 GCA_963974165.1 uncultured Aequorivita sp. | reverse complement strand
TTGTACAATTCAATCCCGCGATAAAAAGCCACTTTTTGATAGGCACTTTTATCAGCAAAATTTTTGTTGTTTTCTAAAAGGTTTAATGCTTCCTTGTAATTTTTGGAAGTAATATAACTGTCTATCAATAACTTTTTAAGTTCTTCGTTATTGGAGTTGTTCGGGTACTTTTCAATAAATGAAAGTAAAACTTGCGGAGTGCTTTTGTAGCTGTTTCCAATTTGGTAGCTCAATTTAGCATAGTTTAAATATGCATCTTCCTGAATTTCAGCACTGAAATCCATTTCCGAAGCATTTTTAAAAGCGTTTAAAGCTTCCTGTTTTTTATCCAATTTCAGATAGCTTTCAGCCAAATGATAGTAGGCGTTTTGGGCAACGGCATTTTTACCATCAACAATTTTATTGAATTCCCCAATGGCGCTTTCATATTCGCCCTGCTTATAATAGGCATACCCTAATTGATAATAATCTGTATTATTCCATTTGCCGCGCGTGCCCTTATATTCCTTTAAATATGGAATAGCTTGCGCATACTGTTCAAGATTAAAATAGCTTTCGCCTATAATTTTTGAAAGTTGGCTTTGTTCCTGCGGGTTACTTTTGCTGTACTGCTCCTTCCCCATCTCGATAGCCTTTTGGAAGTTGCCAAGCTTAAAATTCATATCGGCCTGATAATAGGAAAGATCTTCAGAATAGCGTTCCTCTCCTTTTACTTCCTCAAAATTTTTGTTGGCTTCAACATAATCGTCGCCTTCATAGGCAATAAAACCTAAATAATATTTGGCCTGCGATCCGTATTTCTGGGAGTTTGAAACCTTGTTGAAATAATTCTTTGCTTCGTCATAACGCTTCGCCTTAAAGTATGCATAGCCATTGTTGAAGTTAAATGTTTCCTGTTCGCTTCGGCTCAAACTGCCCGCATCTACCTTATCGTACCATTTTTGGGCGTGGGAATATTTTCCGTTTTCAAAATAGAAATTGGCTACATCTATAAATGCTGAATTTCTTTTTAGGCTAGTGGGGTATTTTTCCACAAACTCCTCCATTAATTGATCGGCATTCTGCTGGTTTAACCTTACAGCGGCATTGGCAATGTAATAAGCACAATCACTTTGCACGGTTTCATCGTTGCTGCTATTTTTTATTTTGCCGAAAAGATTTTGGGCCGCCAAATATTGGCCGTTGCTATAAAGTTCAAACGCTTTGTTGAACTCTGCAAGCTCGTTGGTAAAGACAGCAGATTGCTGCGAAAAAGTTGAAAATGAAAGCAATAGTAGAAGCGAAAAGACAAGAAAATTCTTAACCATTAGTTACAGTTTTTTGTGGTGTAAAGGTATTTAACTTTAAACGTAGCTTTAGACGATACTGTAATTTTTTAAGGTTTTATTAACGAAAGTATTTTGCTGAATTTTCCTTGTACCATAACGCATCAACTGCTCAATAAGTATATACATTCGCAAGAGAATTTAAGAAGCTGCAAATAGCTTATAAAAAATACCGTATTTTTAAAACTTCATATTTTCTAAACGCATTATTATGAACAGATTACTTATTTTTTCGATAATAATATTTTCCATATCCGCCTCGGCGCAGCGAAATCCGTTTAAAAATCTATCTGAAAAAGACGGTAAAATTGGCATCGGCACCACCATACCAGACGAACTTTTAACCGTAAAGGGAAAAATACACACCCAGGAAGTGCGCGTAGATTTAGACGGTGCCGTAGCTCCAGATTATGTTTTTGAAAAGTATTACCTCGGTTATTCTAATCAATTGCCAGAATATCGTTTAATTTCTTTGGAAGAACTGGAAGCATTTATAAAAGAAAACAAGCATTTACCCAATATACCTTCAGCCAATACTATGCAGGAAGAAGGAATGTCCCTAAAAGAAATGAATTTGTTATTGCTGCAAAAAATTGAGGAACTAACACTATACACGCTCGAGCAGCAAAAACAGATAGATGCGCTAGAAAAAACCGTTCAAAATTTAAATAAGTAAATGGTCCAACTTATAATACCCTGCTACAACGAAGCCACACGCTTTAATATACATGCCTTTTTAGCCTACTATAAACTTTTGGAAAACGTCCATATTATTTTTGTAAACGACGGCAGTACAGATTCTACGCATGAATTATTGCTAACAATTCAAATTGAGTGCGAGACCCGGAATGACAATGCCTCGGTAAGTATTATAAAATTGCCCAGCAATGTAGGAAAAGCCGAAGCGGTTCGCCAAGGAATGCGTGTAGCAACCAAAAAACCGAATACAAAATATGTGGCCTATTTTGATGCCGATTTAGCAACGCCGCTTACCGAAGTAAAAAATTTATTGCTTGCCATGCAAATGGATAGTAGAAGAAAAATGGTTTTGGGTGCGCGCATCAAAAAGGCAGGCTCGCATATAGAGCGAAGTGCGGTAAGGCATTATACGGGAAGAATATTCGCTACTGTAGTAAATAATTTAATTTTAAAGACGGCCATTTACGACACCCAGTGCGGGGCCAAAATGTTTACCAAACAATGCGCACAGCAAATCTTCGCAAAGCCATTTGTTAGCCGTTGGCTATTCGACATTGAACTTATTAGTAGAATCCAGGTTTTATATCCCACAGACCAGCTAAATACTATTATGTACGAGCAACCTTTGAACACGTGGAAGGAAATGGGCGATTCCAAAATCAGGATCAAGGATTTAATTGAAATGCCACAGCAACTTTTCAAGATTTATAAAGAACAGAAAGATGATTTTAAAAAAACTGAGGGCTTGGTCTAGGCTTCACCCCTATCTCTTTCTTCTTGTTTTTGGATTACTGGCAAGGGTTTTAATCTATTTACTTTATAATGGGCATGTAAGCATTTTTAACGATTCGGGAGGCTATTTAGCAATTGCCGATATGATTAAAAATTGGGATTTTAATTCATATAATGGCACACGAACCCCGGGCTATCCCTTCCTAATTTTTCTGGCAAATAGCTCTTTGCCACTTTTAGCATTCTATCAAGGAATTCTGGGTATTCTAACCTCCTGGATGCTGTTTTATATTTTTAATAAACAGAGTAAAAACTTCAATTTTTCGTTATTAATTGGGCTTGTTCCTTCCATCTTTTTGCATTTACTTTTTTATGAACGTGCCGTTCTAACTGAGAGTTTAACGCTATTCAGTTTGGTATTTTGTATTTGGGCATTGTTTAAAACGGGTTTTTTCTCGCAACCTCTACAACTTGTACCTGCTATTTTAATTGGATTGCTTGCAACCTTGGCACTCGTGGTAAGGCCAATGTTTATAATACTTCCCCCGTTTATTGCCTTCTATTATGTTGTTCTGAATTTTAGGAGTGGGGTATTTCATAATGCCATTCGGATTTTATTTTTCTGTCTGCCTGCTTTTCTTTTTTATTCGTCTTGGAGTTCTTTTAATGAAAAACATACAGGCTATAAAGCAATTACAGCCTATTCAGGAATAAATGTTGCCCAAACCACAGTATATTTTTTGGAGGAGGCAGACGACGAATTTGTCACTTTGCGTAACCATCACATTAGGAAAAGAGATTCCTTGAGTGCCAACGGCGGCGATCCGGCAATGGCTATTTGGTACGTTTACGAAGATTTGGAAAGAACAGAGTCGCTTACTGTAGCCCAATTTTCACAGCTCTTAAAACCTATGAATGAAAATCTTATTCAAAATAATAAAACTTCATACTTAAAGCAAGTGGCTGTTTCTTGGATAGACTTTTGGAACACGGGTATGATGTGGAATTACGATAGCTTCGCCATTAAAGAAATAAAGTGGGTATTGGCCGGATTTTGGCTTTTTATAATGACCCCAATAATTATCCTTATCAAAATTCTTTTTCTCTTAATTTGCGGGTTTCATTTTTACAAAAGAATACGGGATAGAAAATTGTATTTTACTTTTGAATTCTTTTGCGTTTTACTAATTTTGGGGGCATCTGTTGGGCAGGCTTTAGTTACCTTTGGCTCCAATGCACGCTTTTCAATGCCTTTTTTTCCGTTGATCCTTATAGTTGTATTTCAATTTTACCTAAACAATAAAAATTATGTCCCAGCCAGTTTTAGAATTAAAAAACGCAGCCATTTACCAAACCGATAACTTGGTGCTTTCCGATGTAAGCGTTCGGGTAGATAAAGGCGAATTTGTTTATCTAATCGGGAAAACCGGAACTGGAAAAAGTAGCTTTATGAAAACGCTCTATGGCGATTTGCCGCTAAGGGAAGGTGAAGGCAATATTGTGGGCTACGATCTGGCAACTTTAAAGGAAAAGGAAATTCCATTTTTAAGAAGAAAATTGGGCGTTGTATTTCAAGATTTTAAATTGCTTAATGACCGTACCGTAAGCGATAACTTGCATTTTGTACTTACAGCCACTGGTTGGAAAGATAAGGCTGCGATGGAAAGCAAAATAAACGAAGTATTGTCTAAGGTAGATATGAAAACCAAAGCGTTTAAATATCCCTACCAACTTTCTGGGGGCGAGCAGCAGCGAGTGGCCATTGCCCGTGCGCTCTTAAACGACCCTGAGCTTATACTTGCCGATGAGCCTACTGGAAACTTGGATCCGCAAACCAGCGTAGAAGTAATGGAGGTTCTGCGAGATATTAACAAAAACGGAAACACTATTTTAATGGCAACCCACGATTATGCCCTCTTATTAAAATACCCTTCCAAAACCTTAAAATGCGACGAAAACCAAATTTTTGAAGTGGTGCAGAAAACGGTTTGAAAAAAAGTGTTCAGTGTTCGGTGTTCAGTAATTAGTGACCAGTATAGGATAGTTGGCAGTTTATCACAAAAGTCCTGTTTCAAAAAGTCCTTAAAATTCAATCCTCCAATATACTTGGGTCCCTTAGTTGAAGCTCGCATTCTTTCTCCATTGTAGGATCTATTTTTAAGTGAATACTTCCAGCGCTATTGGGTCTTAAAACTGTATTTCCAGTAATGGTTATTCCTTTTTTTGAAGTCAATTTTAAGCTTGCATTTTCGGTGAATTCTTGGTTTTTCACTACTACTTCAGAAATTGCAGTTAATTTGAAATCCCATCTAGTAAAGCGTTGATTCTCTATCATCACGGGTTCTCTTTCCGCAAACATTTTAAAGACCATTTCAACCGCACGGCCGGTATTAAGCATTCCCGCGCCATACATTCCTGCGTAGGGTTTGTTTGGTTCAACATCATCAATATTGGTAGAAGTTAACTTAATAATACTTTCTACTTCCTCTGCAGGCAAGCAAGGGTAAAGCGAAAACATAAGGCCCACCGTTCCCGTAACCAAAGGAGCTACGCCAGAGGTTTGGTTAAATTCGCTAACATCTATTTTATTTTTAAGGGCCATGTCGCCATACCTAAACAAGCCGCTGGATGGCGCAACTATGTCTATTGCACTATTTAAATTCCGAATACTGATAGGGTACAGATGCGGCACTTGGGTTGTATCGTTATTTTTGAATCCGCCAGTAAGGCCAACGTAATTGCGTATATTTTTCACATAATACAATCCTTTATCCTCTTCTATTTGAATATTTTCCCCAAAGTTCTCGTAACGATGCGAAGCAGACGATACTGCTATAACCTTGTCATAAGACGCTGGATAATAAAATTTCTTGCCCTGGGTTTTAATGAAAGAAGGGTTGTGCCCAATGGCCACAACTACAGTTCCGTTTTCCATCATTTCATAAATTGCTTGTTGGGCAGTTTCATAGTAATGGGCCAATCCCCAGCTGCAATTAATAACTTTTGCGCCCAATCTTGACAGTTCAACCAACTGTTCCAGATTTTTGAAATTGTTATAATGTGTAGAGTAAATGCTGCAGTCATAACAGATTCCGGCTATTCCATAGCCATTGTTCCCCTGCCCTGCAGCCGTTTCCGCAACAGAAAATCCATGGCCATCTGCCAAAAAAGACGTCTGCACTTCCATGCTCTTTCCCGCAAATTCTTTATCGTCCGTCTTAATAGAGCCATCAGAAATACCCACAATTATATCGCGTGAGCCTGTTGTGTAATACCAGGCTTTTGGCACTTCCAGCACATCTAAATAATCAAGATTTACCTGTGCTCCTAGATTTTCGCCAATGGTGCTGGTTAACCCATAATCATTGGGTTCAAATATTTTTTTGTCTTCCTCGGCTATCAACTCGCCAAATTCAAATAGGTGGGCTACGTTTTGAAGTAAATCTGTCAGTAAGGCTTCCTTATCAGCAATTACAAAAAAGGTCTTTTTTAAATTTTCCTTTTTCGCGTGCTTCCAGGTTTTTTTAAAACGCCTTATTTTGTAGTTTTTTAAGGCAGCATTCAATCGGGCATCATTTCCCGAATAGCGCAAATAATCGCCCTGCTTTTCAAATGAAGGTGAAAATGCCGTATCGCGCGCACGCAAATAAAACCATGCTTCCTGCTGCGCATAGCCCGAAAAAGTGAGGAGAAATAATATGGAAAACAGAATTAAAATACGCACCTAAAAATCTTTTCACACAAGGTACTTCTTTTTTCAAAATTGAAGAAATAAGGAAGGATTAAGGCGCATTTCAAAGCAGAAATATTCCCCATCCAAAAAAGATTGCTGTATTTTAGCGGCATGTACGAAACTCTTAAAAAAGTAGCGCTTTCTGTGGTTCCGAAAAAAATGCTCTTTGAAAATGAAGTGTTTTTTCGCTCTATTATTTCCTTTCACCTGCAGGGCAATACCCACGAATGTACAGTTTGCAACAAGAGTTTAAAGAAATTTATAAAAATACACGATGGCGATTTGCTCTGCCCTTTTTGTGGCAGCCGCGCCCGCACCCGCAGACTTTATTCGTTCCTCCTCAAAAATAAATTGCTTCAGGGGGACGTACTCCACTTTTCACCTTCAAGAAGCATCTATAGATTATTAAAGAAAAACCCTGAAATGAAATATTTCAGCACCGATTTTGAAAATGAATTTATTGCTGAATACAATTACGACATTACCCAAATTCCAGTTGAAAATAATTTTTTCGATTTAATAATCTGCTATCACATTTTGGAGCACATCGAAGACGATAAAAAAGCAATGGAAGAATTGCAGCGTGTTTTAAAAAGTGGAGGCACCTGCATTATCCAAACCCCTTTTAAGGAAGGCGATATTTATGAAGATGCTTTCAAAAAAACCAAAAAGGAACGGCTGGAAGCCTTCGGGCAAGAGGACCATGTGCGTGTCTATTCAGTAAATGGGTTAAAGGAAAGACTCTGCGCCAATGGCTTTAAAAATGTTGAAGTCAAAACTTTTGATGCAGATGCGCGTTATGGGCTTATGGATGAAACTATATTAATTGCAAAAAAATGATTTCAATATTAATTCCCACTTACAATTATAATGTATTTCCCATGGTTGAATCGTTGCATAAACAGGCAATAAACCTGGCAATAGACTTTGAAATCAATGTGTACGACGACTGTTCCCCGAATCCCGAGGCTGCAAACGAACGTATAAATGGACTTTCAAATGCTTCCTTTGTAATTTTAAAGGAAAATATTGGAAGAAGCGCTATACGAAACCTTTTAGCAAAAAATGCAAGATTCGAAAATTTGCTCTTTTTGGATGCAGATACAAAAGTGATAAAAGAAGATTTTCTTCAAAATTATCTTAAGGCAATAAAGAAGGAAACCGAAATAATTTACGGGGGCATACTTTACCAAAAAAATCCTCCTTCCACAGAAGAAATGCTGCGTTGGCATTACGGCAACCAAAGGGAAGCCTTGCCGGTTTCGGAAAGAATTAAACAACCTTATTTGCGTTTTCTTACCCTTAATTTCTTGATCAAGAAATCTGTATTTTCCAAAATTTCCTTTAATGAGGAAATACCTAACCTAAGGCATGAGGATACACTATTTGCTTTAGACGCCAAGGCAAAAAAGTTGAACATCGTACATATTGATAATCCTGTAATCCATCTTGGTTTGGAAAGCAGCGAAATATTTTTAAGAAAATCTAGGGAATCTGTTGAAAGCCTTCAAAGCTTTGTGGCACAAGGATTATTTAAAGCAAATGAAACGGGGCTTTCGGCAAAGGCAGCGACCTTAAAAAAATTAGGTTTAAGCGGGATGGCTTCTTTATTTTATAAAACCTTTCGCTCTGGGATGGAGAAAAATCTTTTGTCTGCGCAGCCTTCCCTGTTTATCTTTGATATCTATAGATTGGGCTATTACCTAAGTTTATAACCTTAAAATGCAATGAAATTTTCAGTAGTCATATCGGTCTTTAATAAAGAAAAGTATATTGGCGAAACCTTAAAAAGCGTTTTAGCGCAGACTTATACCGATTTTGAAATTGTAATTTTAAACGATGGCTCTACAGATAAAAGCGAAACTGAAATTTTAAAGTTCCAAGATTCCCGAATTCGATATTTTTCCCAAGAAAACCAAGGCGCCGCTGCAGCCCGAAATGCAGCTATAAAACTTGCACAATACGAAAATATAGCGCTTTTGGATGCCGATGATTATTGGTATCCCTATTATTTGGAAGAACAAAACCGTTTGCTCAACCAATATCCAGATGAAGCGGTTTTTGCCACCGCAGCCGAAATAATCCGCAATGGAAAGACCTTTAAAAACACCTATTCCATTCAAACTATTGGCAAGGATTCAACAGTAGTAGATTATTTTGAGGCCAGCCAATTAGATTCCATTTTGCATAGTTCTTCCACTGTTATAAAAAGAAAGGTTTTTGATAAGGTAGGTTGGTACGACCCGCAAATCGTAAGCGGGGAAGACACCGATTTATATGTGCGCATTGGCTTACATTATAAAATTGTGTTTAGCCCTAAAATCTGTACAACCTACGTGGTGCGCAAAAACGGACTCTTCAACAGCGTAAAGAATTTGGAAGACAAAGCCACTTTTGAAGCCTATGAAATTTATGAAAAATCGAATCCGGCGCTAAAGAAATTTTTGGACCTAAACAGATATTCCCTTTGCGTCTTGGCGAAAATAGAAGGCGACAAAGAAGCTTTCGAAAGGAATTTTGAAAAGATTAAACCAGAAAATCTGAGCAAAAAACAGCGATTTCTACTAAGACAGAACAAAACTATTCTGAAGTATTTATCTAAAACCAAGGATAATTTAGAAAAACTGGGGCTGCGCTTAGGTACTTTTAAATAATTTAAATTCGTCGTACTCGCGAATGTAATCGCCTTCGTCGTACTCTTCACTCACCAAGGAAAGGCAAACTGCGCCCGAAGAAAAGTTTTCGAGTTCCCGCCAAACCCCGTTGGGAATTAACAAACCTCTGTCGGGTCTATTCAACGTTATAATTCGGCGTGTTTTTCCATTGTCGAGCACCACGTCAAAACTGCCGCTAAGGGCTATTAAAAATTGCTTTAATTGCTTGTGCGCGTGCCCGCCCCGGGTAGATGAACTAGGAACATCGTACAAATAGTAAACCCGTTTAATTTTAAACGGCAAAAAATCCTTCTCCACCACCGAAAGGTTACCCCTTCCGTCTGGATCGCTAATTTTAGGAATTTCCTTTAGTTCTATTTTTTCCAGATCAACGTAGTGCATGCTGTAAAGTTTTGTTCCATTTTTCAGATATGTTCTGCATAGAAAATTTTTCGACAGAAGGTTTGGTATGTTGCCTTAAACCCAAATACAATGCTTCATCCAGGCAAATATTTCGCAAGGCTTCAGCAAATAAAGGTAAACTTCTTTCAGCAATCAACAAACCGTTTTTTTGGTGCTCAATAATTTCCGAAGGCCCAGATTCTATATCGAGCGAAACTACAGGCGTGCCCAAAGAAAGCGATTCAACCAAGACCATTGGGAAACCTTCATATTTGCTTGTAAGGGTTACGTAACGGGCGTTTTTAATAATTTCAAAAGGATTGTTGGTAAAGGGCAAAAACAAAATTTGATTTGCGCAGTCTTTAGATTTCGCCAATTTTTGGAGCATTTCCTTATCCCCGCCATCGCCTAAAATAACGAGATGCACATCATTTTCCCATACTTTTGAATGCGAAAAGGCCTCCATCAAAAAGGAAAAATCTTTTACCGCCTCTTCCAATCTACCATAGGAAAGTATGTATTTCTTGTTTTGAAGTATT
The DNA here is from genome assembly GCA_963974165.1 of uncultured Aequorivita sp. Lineage (GTDB taxonomy): Bacteria > Bacteroidota > Bacteroidia > Flavobacteriales > Flavobacteriaceae > Aequorivita. The sequence goes on along the minus strand of CAXBDO010000001.1, from coordinate 16,088 downwards.
GCTGGCAATTCAGCGCCCTCATTTTCCCAAGCAGGATTATAGGCGTTGTGGATGGTAATGGAATTGTCTATTCCATATCTCCTTAAAATTTCAGTCTCAATATGTTTTGAAACTGCAACATTTAAAATATTTTGCTTGTAAATTTTAGAAAATGCAGTAGGATTTTCAGTTAAGTACTCTGTTTTTTTCGAGCTGTGCACCACATAAATTTTGCGCAATTCCCGGTACATATATTTGGAATAGAAAAGTTCGCGCTGGTAATTGTTTTTTGGGCGATGGTCGATAATTACATCAAAATTTTCAGCTTTTAAATAATTTCGAAGTTTTCGAAATCGCAGCATCCGCTTTATCATTGTATCATTTTCCGATTTCAGCTTCCCCAAATTGAGCAATTTGCCGCTGAAAGGATAATCAATTTCATCATTCAATACAACCAAATGCACTTCGTGACCTTGTGCATCAAGCATTTGTGAGAGCATGGCGCAAGACCGCTCCAAGCCGCCCTTTGCGAGCGAAATGGAAACAAGGCACACTTTGAATTTCTTTTCAGTTGCCATCGTTTTTATTTGTGTATTTTTGGTTGCACAGGGCAAATATAGGTTTATAAGAATACTTTTAATCTGGTTCTCAAAGAAAATAACGACAAACTTTAAACCGCAATTGCGTAAATCTCGCCAAGAAATTTTTGTGGACTTTGCGTAAATTCTTTGTGCCCACTGTGGTTAAATAAAGCGAATAATGAAAATACTTTTGGTTGGCGAATATTCAAGACTCCACAATTCCTTAAAGGAAGGATTACAAGCGCTGGGGCATGAAGTAATGTTGGTTTCAACCGGCGATGCCTTTAAAAATTACCCGTCAGACGTGCTTTTGACGCGGAAATTCGATTCGGGAATTTTAAGAAAAGTGAAGGTTGGGTTATTCAAAATTTTTGGGGTAGATATAACTTCCCTTTCCCTCAAAAATCAATTTTTTAAGCAGAAAGAAAAATTTAAGGGTTTTGACGTAGTGCAATTAATAAATGAAAGCGCGTTCACCCTAATGCCGAAATATGAAAAGGAAATCATTTCATATTTAAAGGAGAATAATAAAAAACTCTTTCTACTTTCCTGCGGCACGGATTATACGAGCGTGAAATATGCTTTTGAAAAGAAGTTTCGATACTCCATTTTCAATCCACTTTTTGAAGGCAAGGTTACGGAAAAAGATTTTTATCCCGCCCTGAAATATTTAAACCCCGATTTTGAAGATTTACACCATTTTGTTTTTAAAAACGTTGAAGCAGTTGCGGCATCAGACTTAGACTACGCCATCCCGTTAATGGGAAATTCGAAATATTATGGGTTAATTCCAAACCCTGTAAACACTGAAAAATTAAAATTTAAGGCTGTTTCTTCCGATGATAAAATCGTTATTTTTCACGGCATCAATCGGGAGAATTATTTCAAAAAGGGAAATGATTTTTTCGAAGCGGCACTTAAAATAATTCAGCAAAAACATCCTTCAAAAGTTGAAGTAATTACGGTCGAGAATGTTCCGTATTCAGAATATATTGAAAAGTACAATGCCGCGCATATTTTGCTGGACCAAATTTACGCATACGACCAAGGCTACAACGCACTGGAAGCAATGGCAAAGGGAAAAGTGGTTTTTACGGGAGCCGAAACCGAGTTTTTGGAACAATACAATTTAAAGGATGATGAAGTATGCATTAACGCCCTGCCCGATATTGAGTATTTAGTGTTGAAACTTGAAAATCTAATTTTAAATCCTGAAAAACTAGCTGCCATTTCAACCAATGCCCGCAATTTTATTGAACGCGAACACAACTATATTTCCGTCGCCAAAGAATATTTAAAATTCTGGGGGTTAAGATAATTCCCCTTTAAAAAGGCAAATCGATTGTTTCCGGATCGATAAAATCTTTGGAATATGGATTTTCCAAAAAGCTAAGCGGCGGTTTTTGGAATTTCAAAATATCTTCTCTCTGTATGCCGTAAACCTGCCAATAATTTGAAAGCAACTGCGCAAAAATATCTTCATCCCAAAATCCGAATAGCGGCTTGCTTCCTACTTTTTTAATGGGTAGGGTTTCAATGGTTATTTTGTTTTCGGTGTTTTCAATTTTGTATTCGGGCTTGTACTGAAAAATATAATCGGAGTAATGAAAGCGCGCATACAATTCCTCGAATTGTATAGGGTGCAAAACGTGGCCCTGCATTTTTTCAACTATATCATTCTGTCTTTCGCCAATTGCGCCATTATCCTGCAAGCAAGCAATAATTCCGAAACCATTCACGCCCATTGAGAACATTAAATTCACCGTATCATCGCGATAGCTAAAAATATCTGCAGAATATTTCAAAGGAAAAACAATGATGCTCCAAGGTTTTTTGCCAACAAATGAAATTGGTTCAATTAAAGACTGTAGCATTAAATGAAAGCGCCCAAAACGTTCGCGAAGCATAGGAGACAAATTGAATTCTTCACCCAATTTTTGAAGCCTGTTGCGTTCATAGACCATTTCATAATACAAAAGCCCGTATACTATTCTGCCTATCCACTGAAAAAGTGATTCCTCATCTAGAGCTGCCATGCCTTTATATCCACTTTTATAGGCAGCTTGAATTTTTAGATCCAATTCTGCAAAAGCAGTTTTTACTTCTGCGGAACAAGGCAATTCAAGATCGGTGTATTTATAAGATTTCGATTTGTCCATCATCTCAATCTTTTCATCGCCAAACTTAAAATGATCCATCAGCCATTCAGGAAAAACGGAAATTCGTTCGTTGGTCAAACTACCCGAAAGAAAACAAAAATGCTCGTCGAATAATAAATCTTCAAAGGGATTGTAAAGAGGTGTAGACATAGAAATTCAGCAATAAAAATTTGCTGCAAAGGTAACTAAACTCTAAAGTTTGCCGCACCAGAATTCCGAAGAGATTAAAGAGAATATAAATGTAAATAGCAGAATTAAAAATGCTGAACTAATCTTTATTCAATTGTTTTACCTTTCTTTTTGAAATAGCGGAATACCAAATAGAAAACAACAAAAAAGTACACCACATAGCGTAAAAAGTGCGCCATCACAACGCCTTCAACGCCATAAATGCCAACGAAATAATAGGCGAAACCATAAAAAAGGACCAGCGATAATACTTCGGAAAAGATAAAGTTGCGGACCATTTTCTTCGCTAAAAATTGATACCCCAAAACAAGGGCCGCCAAGCGCACAAAATCGCCCAGCAATTGCCATTTAAACAACGATTCCATCCCGTGAAAATCTGGATAGATTATCATAATAACGTAATCTCTAAGGAAGTAAATAAGCAACATCCCTACCCCGAAAAGTGGCAATAAGGTTTTGTAAATATTGAAAAGTTCTGCCTTAAAATCGACTCTATTGTGGATTCCCGCGAATTTCGGCAGCACATATAATGTGAAAATAGCGCTAGAGAAAACCATATAGTTTTTGGAAATATTGGTCATCGCTGTCCAAATTCCGGCATCGGCCATATTAATGCGGTTTTGGATCATTACGCGAATGTCTATTTCTACATAATTCAATAAAACGGTAGAGAAAAAGGACATTAATGAAAAGGCCAAAAGACCATTTGCCATAGGTATTTTGAAGCTAAGTTTTGAGAATTGCACGTATTCGCGAAGCACTTTTATAAATATAAAAAGTAGGACGAAAAATTGCAATACGGGCGTAATGGCAATAGCTACAAGGGCACCATCTATATTATCGGTTAGCAATAACACCACCGTAAGAATTGCACTTAAAATAAAACTGAAAAGATCTATCCCAGCCAGTTTTTTGTATCGGGAAAGTCCGTTAACAATGCCATTGAATATGCGGTACATACTTATAAACGGCACTACCACGGCTAACAATTTTATAAGATATATATAATCTGGCGAATCAAAAATGGTATTGCTTAAATAGCCTGCACCAAAAAACAGCACAGCAAAAACCGTAATAGTCCCTAAAATTGTAAAAACAAAAGTTGTGGAAAACAGCTTTTGCAATTGCTCTTTGTCATCTTGGTATTCGGCTACATATTTTACAACCCCGCTAAAGATACCCACCGAGGCAAACGAGCTAAGCATTTCCAATAGGTTTCTTAACGAGCCTATTTTTGCGATACCTGCTTCCCCAACAATTTCCGCCAAAAATCGTTGCACAAACAACGAAATTACTAGGCGAACCCCAATAACACCAGCATTTAAAGAGGTCATCTTTAACAGCAAATTGTCGCGCAAAAATTGTGGGATTTTCAACTTAGTAGGAATTTAGAACCGTAATAACCCTATTTACTTCATCTTCACTCATTACTGGGCTCATTGGTATACTTATTACTTCATTATGGATTTTTTCGGCCTTTGGAAAATTTAGATTCGAAAAATCTGAAAGGGCTTGTTGCTTGTGGGGCGGAATTGGATAATGGATTAAATGGCCAATTCCATTTCGGTCTAAATAATCCATAAAAGCGTTTCTATTTTCTACACGAATTACAAAAAGGTGGAATACGTGGTTTTCGCTGCCATCGTATTTTGGCAGCGTAATTTTGTTGTTATTTATTTCGGAAATATATCTTTTTGCGATCGCTCTTCGTATTTCATTATCGGCATCCAGAGTTGGCAGTTTTACATTTAAAAAGGCGGCCTGCAGCTCGTCGAGCCTGGAGTTGAAGCCCAAGAGTTCATTTACATATTTTGTAGCGGTGCCGTAGTTTCTAAGTTTTTGGATTAGCTCGGCCAGTTCTGCATCATTTGTGGTTACCGCTCCCCCATCGCCTAAAGCACCCAAATTTTTGGACGGATAAAAACTAAACCCTGCAGCATCCCCAATATTTCCCACCCGTTTGCCTTCATTATTTTTTGCGCCATGCGCTTGGGCGGCATCTTCAATTACAAGTAGATTATTTTCTTCTGAAATTTTTAAAATTTCATCCATAAGCGAAATTTGTCCGTAAAGATGTACGGGCATTATTGCCTTGGTTTTATTCGAAATTGAATTTTTAAGCGAGGCGATATCAAAATTATAGGTGTCAAGATCGGCCTCTACCAACACAGGTTTTAAACCCGCTTGTTTTATAGCTAAAATCGTGGCAATATATGTGTTTGAGGCTACCAGAACCTCATCGTGAGCCGATAGTTTGCCAAGAATTTTATAGCCTTCCAGAATCAATCGCAAGGCCTCCAAACCGTTGCCAACACCAATACAGTAATTGGTGCCGCAATAATTGGCAAAATTGGCTTCGAACAATTTTACCTGACTACCCAAAATGTAGTAACCCGAATTCAAAAACTGCTGAAAACTGCTTTGAAATTCAGCTTCAAAACGTTTGTTGATTGCCTTTAAATCCAAAAACGGAATCATATAAAAATGTCGTTTAAAAGTTCGTGGTTTTCGGTTTTTACTTCATAGAAATCGTGGGAAATGCTGCGACCGCCAAAGGTTTCCTTCCAATGCAGCAATCCTTTGTTAACCTTCATTCCCTGATTTTCATTGCTTATGCCAAAATCGAAATATTTTTTATGGGAAAAATGTCCTAACAGATGGTTGAAAAGAAAATCCAGACCCCCAGTTTGCCTCCCAACTTCATTAGCCGAAATATATTGGGCGTGCGCCACCTGTGAAGTTTCGAAAATAGTTGCACCCGCTACAATTTCATCATTTTTATAAACATTGAATTGTCTAATGTTTTTGGGAAATCGTGTTTGTAACAATTCAATTTCTTCTAAGGAATGAACCGGGCTTTGATTATGGGCTTGCTTTAAATTCGGCTCTAAAACTTTGTTCCAGAAAATTTTCAAATTTGTCTCTTCCCTAACCTCTAGTTCGTTCTTTACACCTTTTTTTATTCCGCGTAATCGATTGGAAGATTTAATTTTTAATCGATTTTCGTTGTCCACACAGCTTGTTATGTCTCTTCGTGTTAATTTAGCTTTGGTAAGAAATAGCAAATAATCAATTTCGTCACTGGGCAATTGATTATAAATTTTGGGCAACAATTTCAATTTTAGAGTAGTGATGCCTTCATCCTTTAAAAAAGAAAGCAACAATTTAAAAATGCTGGCAGTTTCCTCAAAAGAGGTTTTTTTATTTAAAACCAGTCCACCATAACTTAAGCCTTGGTGCGAAAGTATTTCCGAACCATATTTGTTGGCAGGTAAAACGGCAACCAATTTTTCAGCTTTAAAAACCAATAACGAATGGTCTGTAAATCGATCGGAATGGTAATCCATAAAATCGCGCTGAAAAAGAAAAGTGGCGTTCTTTGCTTCTTTCACAAAGCTATTCCACATCTCTTTCTGCGAGGGATTATATTTTTCTACTTTGAAATTTTCCAATTCGTACTGCTTCGTTTTAATTTGATATTACTTTTCCGCTGTCGTCAATTATTGGTTTTACAGATTTTCGGAAGGTGCCAATCTGTAGGTTATAACTTGAATCGTCCTCCAAATATTTCAAATATTCCGGGTTTTCGCTTAAAACTGAAAACAGTACCCGAAAAACATTTACGTTACTTGTAAGTTCCGCGTCCATTCCTTCATTTAAATTCCCATTCCATTTTATTGCTGCCAAGGTAGAATAAATTGAATGTATTTGTGCGGAATCTTGGGTTGAAAACATTTCATTATAACTGCCCAATCCTACCCACCCACCGTGGTCTGCCAAAATTATTACAATGGCAGTAGGATCCTTTTCGGAAATATAGTTTACCGTATTTTCCAACCAACCATTTACCTGTTGAATTTTATTAATATACATATCGCGCTCCGCTTCTTTTGATGCCGCAAAATGAATGTGGTGGGGCAATAACTTCTCGATAAAATAAAAACGCGGACCTTCAATTTTGGAGGTGTCCATAGCAGCTTTCAAATCGTCAAAAACTACTTTTTTTACATTGTTGTCATTACTGAAATATGGAATTTCATCCGTATCCAAATTGTAGTAATCATACTGGGCCCCTGGCCTGTTTTGCTGAAAATATTCGTCCTGTACAATGAAGAAGTTTTTATACCCATTGTTACGTAAAGTTTTGATAGCTGCGTTGTCTCCAGCAATTATATCACGTGAATTCGGCATATCTATAGATCGAAACAAAACTTTTCCAAAGCGGTGCTGCTTCATTGAAAATAGAGAGGAATTTGAAGTTAAGCTGGCGGGATAATTACTGTGGAAATTGTTATAAATCTTAAATCCGTTATTCTCCAACCAGCCATAAAATGGATTGTTGAAGTTATAAAGTTCGCTCTCCATCATATTTTGGGCTACATAGCCATCCGGCTGAATCATATAGATGTTGGGCGTAGTTTTAAATTTTGCATTTTCAATAGAATCTGGCAGCGCGGTCCATTCCATTTTTTGTTCGTGCTCCACAATTTTTATAATTACATTGATGGTTGGCAGTATACTCATTAAAAGAATAATTACAAGCAACTTTCTAAAATGTGCGTGCAATTTCCAGGCTGCCACAACTGTAACAATCAGCAGGCCCAACAGCATTTTTTTCTTTAAAGTAAGATACATAGCCTGCGACATTAGCGTGGCTACGACCATAATTATCAGAACAAAGAGAATGTGGGTTTTGTATTTTGAAAGTGTTTCGGAATATTTAAATGCGAGGGACGCAATCGAAAAAATAACGATGGGTATTCCTATAAAAAAAAGTAGAAAGAACCCTAAATGTTCCCAAGAATTAATGGCAGAATAGTTATTTGAAAAATAAAACACCAAGGGATAGAATCCGCATATTAACCCCGTCAGCAAGGGATTAAATTTTTCTTTGAAATATGTTGCGAATGAATTGCCCATTATAAATTACCAGAATTACACTTTTTTAAACACAATATTTCCCTGCCCATCTATATATTGGTAAACCCCGGCCTCGGTATCTTCCTTTAAAATTAGGTAGCTGCCATCCTCTTCCAAATGTTCAAGATATTTCGGTTCTTCGCCCAAATAAGTAAACAAAACCCGAAAGGCATTTACACAACTTTTAAAATGCGAATCTATTGAAGGCGCTTCGGCATTGGGCCATTTTATGGCCAGCATAGCTCCAAAAGTAGTATAAATTATCTGGGGATTTGAGGTTTTGGTGTAAACTTGGCGGGTATAGTCCAGCCCAACAAATCCGCCGTGGTCTGCCATTATCATTATTAAAGCCTCTGGATCTTTTTCGGTAATAAGATTGACCATTTTTTTAATCTTGGCATTGGCAATTTTAAACCTTTCTAGCCATAGTTCGCGTTCTACTTCCTTTCCTTGGGAACCTTCCTTTGTGGTTGAAATATGGCTAGGCTCAAAGATTTCAATAAAAAAGAAATTACCGCCTTCGTTTTTAGTTGCAATGGCTTTTTCCAAATCTGGAAATACTTCCCTTTTTACATTTAAACCTGTAGTAATATAGGGCACTTCACTATAATCGAAATTGGTGTGATCAAATCCCAACTTTGGGCGATTCACCAATAAATAAGGGGGTTCTGATATAAAATGTGTTTTGTAGCCATTGTTTTTAAAAACGGAAAGCACTGCGTTTTCGGAAATTATATTTTTACGCGCGTGCAGCATTTCCGAATAATCCTTGCCCTTATTGTAATAATGGTGCTTCATCATAAAAGTGGCGCTATTTGATGAAATAGTGGTTATATAATTACTTCGAAAATCGGGGTAATTCTTGAAACCATTTTCAGCTAAAAAATTATTGAAACTGCTGTTATCCACTTTATAAAAATCGCTTTCCAATTGCGAAGAACTGGCGTATCCGTCCGGTTGAATATAATAGATATTTGGCTTTTTTTGAAAAACTACTTCTTCAATATCGTCTGGTTGTTGCATCCAGGCTGACGAATAACTTACATATTTAAGCAGCGTTGGCACCAACCCCATAAACCCAATTACAACCAAAATAAGCTGTAGCAGTATCCACTTTTTAAAATGTTTATAGAGCAAAAAGGCTATGAGTAGCGAAAGAATAAAAATTCCTAGAATAATTTTTCGCTGTATATCGGCGTATAAAATAATCTTGATATAGAACAGAAACAAAAAAATGCTAAAATAAGGAAGTAAATATTTCCCCCATTTTGCAGCAAATGAAAGCTTTGAGATCCATTTCAGCAGGGAGAAGAACAAGATTGGCAACGCAATAAAAAGCAGCAAAAAATAGCCGAATTGCTCCCACGAATTAATCATTCCAAAGTTGCGGGAATAGTAAAAAACTAAAGGATAGAGTCCCACCCCAAGGGCTATAAAAATTGGACTTTCTGAAATATTTTGAAAACGCTTTCCTAGAAAACTATTTTTAGGCTTCAAGATTCTTGTTTTTCAACAAATATAACAAACGTTTGGTGCCTTTTACGGTTTCCTTTTTTTCAAGGGTGAAGTATTGCAGATAGCCTTTTTCAAATTCAGTTTCGTTGTAAAAATCGAAATGATTTATAAACTCGCGCTTCCTAACCAACAGCGATTGCGCCCAAGAATCTTCCCGGGTTGGGAATTCAATGATTAAATTTTTAGAAAAGGATGCAAAAAATTCTGCCGATTTTTCAAAGGGGACATTACCAGAAAGCGTGATGTGATGGATTAAAGCCAGAGCCATAGTAACATCTGGCGCATAGGCGGCCAAACGTTCTATTAATGAATTGCGCTCTGTATTGTTGAAACCAATGCCTGGAGCAGGTTGCAGCACATCGCACACAAAAGGGAGCATATTGCTTTCCTTATTCTGCTGAAGTTGTTTGTAGTTATAATCTACCGCATTACTGTCAATGTCGGTAACAATTATATGTGGTACAGTGTCTATTACCGTTCGTGCAAAAGTGCCGTCGTTGCCACCAACATCTATCAATTTTTGCGGTGCCATCGGCTTAATCCACTCTTTTATAAGTGTCTTTTTTGCCTCAAATGCAGTTTCGTCGTAATTGGTTTTGTTGTAATAATCGCCCCATTCGCTGGCTTCTTTCAGCGTCAAAGCTTTTATATAATCGTAAAGGCTTTCAGCTATATTTTCCTGCGATTTTTTGGAAAGGGTTGCAATTTTTGTTTCTGCTTTGTAATCTTGGCTATGCTTGCTTTCCATTTTTGCTAGCAAGTGGATGTTTGGATAAACAACCGAGCTAAGCTTTGTGCGTGAAGGCAATAAAGAGGAAATGAGTTTTACCGGAATACCGTCAATGTGCGTTTGCATCATTTTAAAGATTTCGGTGCCGTGATATTTTGCTAGAACCAATGGCCCTAAAAAGTGCGTGATAAACTGTTTATAGGCACGCCAAGGCGTACCTTCTTCATAAAAATCGAAGGAAAGTGTGTCTATAAAAACTGGTTTCCCTTTATGAAAGGTAATGTTATAAGCAGATGCATCTTTCAAAATAAAGCCTTTTGAAAGTGCGTATTTCTGTATTTTTAGCGTGTGGAGCGCAGCGTGTTTGTATTGCTCAAAGCTCCATTCGTAAGGATTTGTGATAAATGGAATTTCTTCCGGGGTAATAATTATTTCTTCCGAAGAAACTGAAGTCTCTTCATGTGGAATCAATAATCCATTTGCAATAAGGTTTTTGAAAAAACCGCTTTCCTTCAGCTTGTTGTACTGCGGAAAGTAGATTGGTTTGATGGCCCTGCGAAGGGTGCTGCCATCATAAAACATATACCCGGAAGGATCCCGGAACGAGGCTTGGTGTGCGTCAGATTTTTTTGTCATCTTTATCGGTGTCTTTCTCTTCAACGTCAATTGAATCGTAAGTATCTTCCTCTTCTTTTACCAATCCGAAAAAAGATTTCACCTTATACATAACTCCTTTTGAGAAAAGCAAAATGCCAGCTGCTGCTGCCACTAACGCTTGTACTATCATTGCTCCCAGCCCTGGATCGAAATAAAGAAAATTCATACTTATTTTTTTATACTACGTTTGCCGTTAAGCAACACAAATAAACTAAAAAACGCCGAGTTTTATGGATTGAAAGCCGAGTTTCTTTTTGAAAAAAGACTTAAGACTTTAGGACGTAAGACATAAGACCAAAAATGAAACTAATTTCAATCATATTTGTAATCCTACGTCTTCCGTCTAAAAGCCTTAGGTCGTAAATTATATCTTGTTTCGCTTACGATCTGTTTCCTTCAAATAGATCTTACGAAGTCTTAAATGTTTTGGGGTAACCTCAACATATTCATCTTTCTGGATGTATTCCAAAGCTTCTTCCAACGAAAATTTAACCGCAGGAATAATCTTCGCCTTATCATCAGCCCCAGAAGAACGTACGTTCGACATTTTCTTGGTCTTGGTAATGTTTACAGCCATATCGTCCTGACGGGTGTTTTCGCCAATAACCTGACCTTCGTAAATATCTTCGTTAGGATGTACAAAGAAACGACCTCTATCCTGTAATTTATCGATAGAATAAGGGATAGCAGAACCGGTTTCCATAGAAACCAAACTTCCGTTCTGTCTTTCCGGAATACCACCTCTCATTGGTTGGTACTCAAGAAAACGGTGCGTCATAATTGCCTCACCAGCAGTTGCGGTAAGCAATTGGTTACGCATACCAATAATTCCACGGGAAGGAATAATAAATTTACAGATCATTCTATCTCCTTTCCCTTCCATACTGATCATTTCACCTTTACGGATAGTAACCATGTTAATGGCAGTACCACTAACTTCTTCCGGTAAGTCGATAGTCATTTCTTCAACCGGCTCACATTTTACGCCATCAATTTCCTTGATAATTACTTGTGGCTGACCAATTTGAAGCTCATAACCTTCACGGCGCATTGTTTCAATTAATACAGAAAGGTGCAAAACCCCACGACCAAATACCAAAAATTTATCGGCACTGTCTGTTGTTTGCATACGTAATGCAAGGTTTTTTTCCAATTCCTTTTCAAGACGCTCCCTGATATGGCGAGAAGTTACAAACTTACCGTCCTTTCCAAAGAAAGGGGAATCGTTAATGGTGAAAAGCATACTCATTGTAGGCTCATCTATAGATATTGTTTTTAGTGCTTCCGGGTTTTCAATATCGGCAACGGTATCGCCAATTTCGAAACCTTCAACACCTACTAGCGCACAAATATCGCCAGCTTTTACTTCGGCAACTTTTCTTCTGCCCAAGCCTTCAAAAATATGTAGTTCCTTTATTCTCGATTTTACAATGCTGCCATCGCGTTTTACCAAGGCAATTTGCATTCCCTCTTTCAATGTTCCTCTTTGCAGACGGCCAATAGCAATACGGCCTGTAAATGATGAAAAGTCTAAAGACGTAATTAACATCTGTACCGTACCTTCCTCTATTTTAGGCGATGGAATGTGTTCCAAAACCATATCTAAAAGTGGCTCGATTGTGTCTGTTGGTTTTTTCCAGTCGTCGCTCATCCAGTTCTGTTTTGCAGAACCGTAAACGGTTGGGAAATCTAGTTGCCATTCTTCGGCACCCAATTCAAACATTAGGTCGAAAACAGATTCGTGCACCTCTTCTGGGGTACAGTTTTCTTTATCTACCTTATTAACAACCACACAAGGCTTAAGGCCAAGATTTTATCCAAGATAAGTTCTCCTGTATTTTCGTTTTCACGGAAAATACTACAGTAGTGCATAATTTTATCAACCAGCGTGGTTTTACCGTGGTCAACGTGGGCTATAATGGCGATATTTTTAATTTTCATAAACTTACTCCTTTTTTTAAGAGGGTGCAAAAGTAGTGTTTCTAAGTGGATTAGAACTAAAAGTTGTGATTTTATTTTGACGATTTAAACTATAATTAATTTTGAAAAGAAAGTTGAAAACACATTGCAGTTCATCAGTATAGGAAAATACCTATCTTTACGCAGCTAAAATTAGAGTATGAAACTTGAACTTATTCCGAAAATAAAACACTTAAAATCCAACAACTTTTTCCTACTTGCCGGTCCCTGCGCTATTGAAAGCGAGGAAATGGCCATTCAGATTGCTGAAAAGATTGTTGCGATAACCGATAATCTTGAAATTCCATTCATATTTAAGGGAAGTTTTAAAAAGGCAAACAGAAGCCGCATCGACAGTTTTACCGGTATTGGCGATGAAAAGGCTCTAAAAATTCTTCGGAAAGTTTCAGAAACTTTTAATGTGCCAACGGTTACAGACATTCACGAAGTAAGCGATGCTTCCTTGGCTGCCGAATATGTAGATGTTTTACAGATACCAGCATTTTTGGTCCGCCAAACAGATTTAGTTGTGGCGGCCGCCGAAACAGGAAAAGTTGTGAATTTGAAAAAGGGCCAATTCATGAGCCCCGAAAGCATGAAACACGCGGTTACAAAAGTAACAGATTGCAATAATGGGCAAGTACTTATTACGGACAGAGGCACTATGTTTGGGTACCAAGATATGATTGTAGATTTCAGAGGTATTCCTACAATGAAACAATACGCGCCCGTTGTGTTAGACGTAACCCATAGTTTGCAACAGCCCAACCAAAGTGCTGGGGTTACTGGCGGCAGACCCGAAATGATTTCAACAATAGCACGTGCAGGAATTGCGACCGGCGCAGATGGAATTTTTATTGAGACCCATTTTGACCCAGCAAATGCAAAAAGCGACGGTGCCAATATGCTGAACCTAAACCTGCTGGAAAAACTATTGACAGATCTTGTAGCTATCCGTAAAACGATAAACCAACTTTAAACAAATACTCCTACCTATAAATAAAGCGCCCTGCTATCAAAAGATAGCAGGGCGCTTTGGCTAAAATCAAATTTTATTAAATTATAAGGATGCGCTATAATTATATAGTAGGGCAACCTTTCTGGGGAATTGTAATTTTTCTAATTGTGAACAAGGGAATTTTTTACGACTGGAAACTTTTAAATACTCAATTTTAAAAGCTTAAAAAACCGCCTAAAATGTAAAAGCTGCTTCCAATTTGGAAACAGCTCTTAACTTTTTGTCTAAATTAACTCCCCAATTAATTTAATACTTTAAAGATGCGAAGAACGGCAATGCCAGTCAAGAGGAAAAATCCTGAATTTTCATGAGGGTTTATCCTATTTAATTTGTAGGAAGTTTCTTTCAAATTGAAATCTCTAACATAAAGCCCCACAGAACCATAATTTTAGAGTTTGAAATTCCAATAATTATTCTATTTTGCGAAAAATTTCTCAATCTTTCTTTATGCAATTGCGTGTTTTCCTCTTCATATTTCTACTCCTTTCAATAAAAAATGCCTATTCTCAATCGTTCCGAATGGATGAATTCGGAAAACCTACTTTAGCCGAAATAGGACTTGAAATTTATGAAGCCGAACCAGAGGCTGCAGGGGTATTGCTGTATGAAACGGGAAATTATTATGCCATTCCTTTAATAAGGACCACATCGGCCAAACTCGTTAAAGAAGTGCATCGCAAATTTAAGGTGTTCGATGCCAAAAAATTTAATCACGCAACTGTAGAAATACCTTATTATGACGCAGAAGGTTATTATGGGGAGGAAATTAAAGATTATAAGGCCGTAACCCACAATGGGGCAGTGCAAGATTTTGTGCCAGATGGCTCTTTTTATAAAACCCAAAAATCTGGAGTTGGCAATGTTTTAAAATTCACTTTCCCAAATGTAAAAAATGGGAGTATTTTGGAATATACCTATACCTTAGTAACCCCCTTTTTTTATGATTTGGATGGCTGGGAATTTCAACATGCCCTGCCTACTATCTACAGTGGTTTTAAAACAGAGCTTCCTTTCCATTTTCGATATAACAAATCGCTTTACGGGGATAAAAAAATGGATTTTGAATTGGCCACTGTAAATAAAAACGGATTTAGACTGCCATCAGATTCTGGGTTTACGCCTACTGAAGTCTCCACTTTTGCCATGAACAATGTCCCCTCCTTTTTGGAAGAAGATTATATGCTTTCCAGAAAAAATTATATTTCTAGAATTGTTTATGAACCATTGACCTTTATAAGCTTTTTTGGCGGAGGGCAGGCATATACTCGCGATTGGGAAGATGTGGACAAACGTTTTGAATACGACGATGATTTTGGGGAACAATTGAACAAGAAAAATTATTTCAAAAGGCAAATGCCAAAAGAGATTTTGAAAATCGAGGATGATTTGGAACGTGCAAAAGCAGTCTATAAATTTATTCAAGATAGGTATACGTGGAACGGCAGGTACTTTAACTACGAAATTAAAGTAAAGGACGCTTTTGACGATAAATTGGGAAGCGTTACTGCCATAAACCTATCGCTCACCAATGCGCTTAAAGCCGCCAAGCTGGAAGCTAAACCTGTTTTAATTTCTACTCGGCGAAATGGACTGCCTACAGAACTCTATCCTGTGCTGTCCAATTTCAATTATGTTCTAACTTTATTGACAATGGGCGATAAAAAAATTCTCTTAGACGCCACCAACAAACAAGCCCCTTTCGGCATAATTCCCTTTCCCGCCCTAAATGTGCAGGGCCGTGTTATGGATTTCAAAAAAGGCAGCTATTGGATGCCGATTGAACCCTTCAAACAAAACATTCATTACGCGAATGCCCAAATTACTGCAGAAGCAAACGGAAATTTTACAGGGAAAGTAAGCCAAGCGAGTTATGGCTACATTGGTTTGGGAAAAAGAACAACTATTGAGGAAGAAACCTTGCTAGCCTATATACAAACACAAGAAAAGGAAAAAGCGGGGATAGAAATCTACGATTTTGAAGTAGAAGACCTTTCCGAAATTGAAAAACCCTTCAAGGAAAATTTCAACATCAATATAGAACCAGAAACCGTTGGCGAAAAGGTAATTCTTTATCCGTTTTTCAACAAAACCTATATTTCAGAAAATCCGTTTAAAATGAAGGAACGCAGTTACCCGATGGATTTCGGCTTCCCCTTCACCACCACCTATTTGGTTTCCATAGATCTGGGAAATGTGTATGAAGTAGAGCAACTGCCCCAAACCCGCAGCATAAAATTGCCTGGCGATGATGGGGAATGCACCGTTACCTATGTTTCTGAAGGAAGCAAAATCAACATCCGCTTTAATACGAAACTAAACGCCTACCATTTTCCTTCAGATGCGTACCAATCCCTAAAAGAATATTTCGGTACCATGATTAC